>JBDTLY010000077.1:0-10463 GCA_039934535.1 Casimicrobiaceae bacterium
GACGCAATTTTCGCGGCGACCGCGAGCGCTTCCTGTTCCAGCGAGTCCGCCGGCACCACCCGTGCGACGAGCCCGCTGCGCTCGGCCTCGGCTGCCTCGATCATGCGCCCGGTGAGGCACCAGTCCATCGCCTTCGCCTTCCCCACCGCGCGCGGCAGCCGCTGCGTGCCGCCCATGCCGGGCATCGTGCCGATGGTGACCTCCGGCTGCCCGAACTTCGCGGTGTCGGCAGCGATGATGAGGTCGCACATCATCGCGAGCTCGCAACCCCCGCCCAACGCATAGCCCGCAACCGCCGCGATCACGGGCTTGCGGACCTTGCGCAGATCCTCCCAGTCCTTCGAGATGTAGTTGTCGGCGTAGACCTTCTGGTAGTCCCATTCGGCCATGGCGCCGATGTCGGCGCCCGCCGCGAAGGCCTTGTCGTTGCCCGTGATGACGATGGCGCCGATGCCGGGATCGGCATCGAATGCGGCCAACGCCTGCCCGAGCTCGACCGCAAGCGCGTCGTTCAGGGCATTCATCCGCTGCGGGCGGTTGAGGCGGATGAGACCGACGCGTTCGCGGGTCTCGACGACGATGTTCTCGTAGGTCATATCAATCCATTCTCGCGCCAATTGCGCAGTTCAAGTTTCGGGCCAGTGCTTCGGCTGCCATGGATGCGGCAGCAATTCGCGCAGCTTGACGACCT
This sequence comes from Casimicrobiaceae bacterium, assembly GCA_039934535.1. Lineage (GTDB taxonomy): Bacteria > Pseudomonadota > Gammaproteobacteria > Burkholderiales > Casimicrobiaceae > CAIWHR01. The sequence goes on from JBDTLY010000077.1 coordinate 692, forward strand.
CGTCCCGGGCGACGACGACGTCCGCATCCAGATTGGCGGGATCGATCTGGTACATGAGCTCGCGGCAACGGCCGCAGGGCGGCAGGACGGCGCCATCGTCGTTGACCGCGACGACGGCGCGGATCCTCGCCTCGTGGCGCTTCAGCATGTCCGCCACCGCCGAATGCTCGGCGCAGAAGCCGATGCCGCAGCGCACGTCGACCGAGCATCCCGTGTAGATGGCGCCCGACTCGGCAAGCACTGCCGCGCCGACGAGTCCCGCGTCGCAATGATCCGACGCCCGGAACAGGACGGCCACTTCCGCCGCGCGCGCAATCAGGTCTTCGTACGCCACACAGATTCTCCGTTGTTACGCGGGCTTGCTCTTCCACGAATCGACGTACGCACGACTCTCGACGCCCTCGGGCAGCGGCGCGACGGTGAGCGGGAATCGGGTATCGATCATCACCGCGTACTCGTCGGTCTCCTTCCTTGCGTGCGCGGCGCCGGCCGCGAATGCCTTGGGATGCGGGCCGTGGGTGAAGCCGCACGGGTGGAACGTGACCATGCCCGGCTTGATGTTGTCGCGACTGAAGAAGTCGCCGCGATGGTAGAAGATCACCTCGTCGTAGTCGTCGTTGTTGTGATAGAACGGCACCTTCAGCGCACCCGGGTCGGATTCGATCGGGCGCGGCACGAAGGTGCAGACGACGAAGTTGCGGCCGACGAACGTCGTGTGCGCCGACGGCGGCAGGTGGTACCGATGGCTCATCAGCGGCCGGATGTCGCGGACGTTGATGCGGACGACGCACAGATCACCGTGCCAGCCGACGGCGTCGAGCGGGTTGAATGGATAGACGATCGTCGACAGCGCCCCGCTCCGCTTCACCACCACCTTCCACGGGTCGTCGGTTTGCTGCGCGCGAAACGCGGCGTCCATCGCCGGAATGTCGAGCATCGCCGGGTCGAACAGTGCCTGCGGTCCGACGAGGCCCTTTTCGGGCAGCGTGTACGTGCCCTCGGTGCATTCGACCAGCAGCAGCGTCGTCGCCGCCGATGGCGAGAGGCGCCAGAGGCCGCCGCGCGGAATGACGATGTAATCGCCGTCGCGGTAATCGAGCCGGCCCCAGTCGCAGAAGAACTCGCCCGCGCCGTCGTGGATGAACAGAAGCTCGTCACCATCCTGGTTGCGCACAAGATGGTCCATCGGCGCCGCGGTCTTCCACAACCGGATCTTCACGTCGCCGTTGCCCATGAACGGCGACGCGTCCCAGGGCGAGCCGTTCGCAACCGGCAGCTTGTTGAGGTCGTACGCGTGCGGATTGAGCGATCCCGTGAAACTCGTCCAGCCCGTGGGCGCGTGACGATGATGGAAATGCGCCGTCGGCCCGAAAAATCCTTCCTTGCCCATTTCACGCTCGAACGTGCCCTGCGGGAGGTCCGCATGCGCCTGCCGGCTGTGCGTGCCGTCCGAGCGCGGGAATCGGATGTAATGCTTCATTGCGGACTCCCGGCGCCGGCAACGTCCACGTTCGCCGCGGCCATCGCCGCCGCCAGCACTTCCGGATCGCCGATATGGTTGGCGAGGAGCAGGACGAGCTTCGCATTGACGAGCGCGCTCTCCCCTTCCGAGAGGTCGCGGTGCAGCGCGATCAGGTCCTGGTAGAAATCGTCGGGCGCCGGAATATTGGGTTCGGTATTGAGCGTGGCCATCTCGAAATTCCGTCAGTCGTTGCACGTCGCGCGTCGGATCGCGGCGCGCACGACGTCCACGTCGAAGCGCCGCCAACGGGCGCAAACGTGCTGGTCGGGGCGCAAAAGGTAGCACGTCCCAGGCTCGCCGTCGTAGCGCTCCCGCACGAGCCCCTCCGGGTCCTGCAGCACGGTGATTCCGTCGACACGCGATCCGCCCCCTTCGATCTGCACGACACGACAGGGAATCGCGTCACCGGCGAACGTCGCCGCGGCGTCGGATGAAACGGCAGCCCCGAACGCCAGCAGCGTGAACCCCTCGTGCAGATGGTGCAGCAGCCACGGGCTGCCGCCCCCTGCGACCGGCGCATCGGCCGCGGGCGCGCCGGGCACCATCGCGCCGGCAAACGACTCGCCGATCGCGTCCGGCGTGTTGAGCAATGATGCGCGATAGACGTGCGGAACGGAAAGGCGGCCGCTGTTGACGAGCTTCCGCGCGAACGCGTGGTGCTTGGCGAGCGAGAGCACGGCGTCGCGAAACATGCGCGACACGGGGCTCTTGGGTGTGATGAAGTCGGTGGCTCGCGTCGAATTCAGGATGTTCTCGTCGGCCGCGGCGACGCGCTCGATGTCATAGGTGTCGAGCAGGCGGTCCGGGGCGCGTCCGGCGAGCACGAGCCAGAGCTTCCACGCAAGATTGTCGGCGTCCTGGAAGCCGCTGTTCGCCCCCCGCGCGCCGAACGGCGACACGACATGCGCGGCGTCGCCCGCGAACAGCACGCGGTCATGGCGAAAGCGTTGCATCCGCCGGCATTGAAAGGTGTAGACGCTCGCCCATTCGATGTCGAATTCGGCTTCGGCGCCCAGCATCGCATGGAGCCGCGGCAGGATACGCTCCGGCTTCTTCTCGGCCTCGGGATCGGCATCCCAGCCCAGCTGAAAGTCGATGCGCCAAACGTCGTCGGCCTGCCGATGCAGCAACGCCGAATGCCCCGGATGAAACGGCGGATCGAACCAGAACCAGCGTTCCGCCGGAAAATCCGATTTCATGCGGATGTCGGCGATCAGGAACCGGTCGTGGAACATCTGCCCTTCCGCCTCGAGGCCCAGCATTTTGCGCACGGCGCTGCGCGCGCCGTCGCAGGCGATCAGCCAGTCGCACGTGAGCTCGTATTCGCCTTCCGGCGTCGCGACGCGCACCAGCACATGGCCGTCACGCTGCATGACGGCGACGACCTTGTGCCGCCAGCGGACCTCGGCCCGCGGAAGCTCGGCGAGGCGGTCCACCAGGCATTCCTCGAGATGATATTGCTGCAGGTTGACGAACGCGGGCCGGCCATGGCCGCGCTCGGGCAACAGGTTGAACGCATAGACCTCATCGTGACGGAAGAAGACCTTGCCGACGTTCCACTCGACGCCTTTGTTCGCGATCCGCTCGCCGCAGCCCAGGCGATCGAGGATTTCGAGCGCGCGCTTCGCGTAGCAGATCGCGCGCGAGCCGACGCTGACGGTGTCATCCTCGTCCAGCACGACGACGGGAACGCCCCGTTGCGCAAGGTCGATCGCCGCGGCGAGACCGACGGGACCGGCGCCAACGACGATCACCGGCCGGCGTGGCGGAGGAGCGTCCTGATCCAGCGAGCGTTCGTAGGCGTAGACGGGGTTCGTATACGTTTTCATCGAAGCGGGGCGCCAGCGCGGCGAGTTTGAACCTGCGCGGCGATCAGCCTTCGAGCGCTTCCCACATCGCCTTGTCGCGTTCGGCGGTCCAGACTCGCGGGTCCTTGTGTTGCGTCGCCTCGTCGTACGCGCGCGAGACGTCGAACGGCAGACAATGATCGAAGATCACCCAATGGCCGAAGTCGGGCTTCAGCAGCGCGTACGTGTCCTTGTAGACCGTGCGCAAATCCTTGCCCTCGCCCGCGCCGCGCTTCACGGCGTCGAACATCCTTGTGACGAACGCGCGCGTGCCGTCGAGTCCCTTCCTCACGTCGGCAGGCGTCGACAGCGAAGCGCCGCGTCCGGGCACGAGCTTCTCCGGCTTGAGCGCCGCGATCGCATCGAGCGTCGCGGGCCAGTCGGTGAGATACGCGTCGCCGGTGTAGGGCGTCGCATCGTATTCGACGAGGTCGCCGGAAAAAAGAATCCGCTCCTGCGGCAGCCAGACGACGGTGTCGCCCTTCGTATGCCCGCGCCCGAGTTGCAGGATCTCGACCTGCAGCTTGCCCATCCACAACGTCATCCGTTTTTCGAACACGATTGTGGGCCAGGTGAGGCCCGGCACCGACTCGACCGCCTGGAAGAGCCGCGGAAAGCGCTCGATCTCGCTTTTCATGTCGGCTTCGCCGCGCTCGACGATGAGGTCGTACGTGTCACGGCTCGCGATGATGTGGTCGGGCTTGTAGCCGGTCGCGCCCAGCACGCGCACGGCGTGGTAGTGCGACAGCATCACGTAGCGGATCGGCTTGTCGGTGACTTCGCGGATGCGCCGGATCACATCCTGAGCCATCACCGGCGTCGCCTGCGTGTCGATCACCATCACCGCATCGTCACCGACGACGACGCCGGTATTGGGATCGCCTTCGGCCGTGTACGCATACGCATGGTCGGAGAGCTTGTCGAAGCTGATCTTTTTCTCGACCAGGTCGGCCTGCGAGGCGAATTTCTTGTCGGTCATGGAGGATTCCGGAGGCGCGCCCGCGCCGCGGGCGACGGAACTGCAAATCTTAACCGATTCGTTGTCGAAAAATTGTGCAACCACTTAAGTACGCGCCTGCGCCCGGGCGACGAGATAGCCGTGAAGCGCCGCGATCTCGTCGTCGGAGAAGTGCGTGAAGCGCGCCTTCGCCACGGCGGTCATCAAACCGTGCTCCTTGCCGTCGACGCCGATGCCCGTCCGCATCAGGCGTGTGAAGTCCGCTAACCCGTACGCCTGCACGACCGCGAGATCGGGCGCGCCGGAGTCCCAGCCGTTTCCCTTGAGGTCGCCGCCGTGGCATTCGGCGCAGACGATGCGCGCGAGATGGCGCGACGCCGCGTGCTCAGGCCCGATCTCGGCGGGATCCTTGACGCGCTCTGCGGCGACGTAGGACACGGCCGGTTGATTGACGTCTCCTCTCCACAAGTCCCAGCTGTCGAGCAGACCGATGAAATGGTCCGGCTGCTCGGCGCCTCCGGCGGGCATCGATCGCACGAAGGCCATGATGTCCGCCATTTCGGCGTCGGTCAGGCGAACGAATCCCATGGCCGGCATGGCCGCCACGCCACGGCCGTCGGGACGTACGCCTTCGCGGACGATGCGGGCGAAGTCTTCATCCGAATATTGCAGTGCCTTCCGCGTGAGATTCGACGCGTAGTAACGCCCGTGGAGCCAGTTATCGTCGCCGAACAGGCCGCCGCGCAGATCCGGCCGATGGCAATCGGTGCAGCCGGTGAGGTCGGCCAGCCGCTTTCCGCGTTGCACGGCCTCGGGTCCTGCCGCGACGGGCATCGGCGCGCGCATCACCTCATACCGACGATCGAGCAGCCGCTGGTTCGCGAGATAGACATAGACGCCGAAGCCCGATGTCGCGACCGTCGATGCGATCAACACGCGTGCAGTCCACCGCTTCCATGTGACCATGGCCGTCCTCCCAGTAGCGAGTAGATCATTCTGCGCGCCGCACATCGTCCCGCCGCGTTCGTGTGCGGGATTGTGACATGCATGTGCACTACATGATGCCATTTCCGAAGCGTTGCGCGCGTGTGGTTTTTCGCTTGCGGAGGGATCGAAATTGTGGTCACATGCATGCGTTCATCGGCCCGCCGTCGGGCCAAGATCGCAAGGTCCCGTCGAATGTCCGCACCGCTGTCCACACTCCATCAGCATGGAGGAGAGCACCCCATGAGTCCCCGCAGAATTCTGGCCACGTTGATCGTCGTTCCTACGCTGGCGTTGAGCACTACAACTGCACGCGCCGAGACCGTGAACTGCACCGCGATCACGACGATCCCGGCGGTGATCAGCGTGCAGGGCGTCTACTGCTTCACCGCCAACCTCGCGACCAACATCAACGCCGGCATCGCCATCGACATCCAGACCAACAACGTGGTGCTGGATCTCAACGGCTTCAAGCTGGGGGGGCTCAGCGCCGGCTTCGGCACCGCGGCGCACGGCATTCACGCGCTCGATCGGCAGAACATCACGATCAAGAACGGCACGGTGCGCGGCTTCCTCAAGGGCATTTTCCTGGAGAACGTCTCGCTCTCGCAGGGGCACGTGATCGAAGGCATTCGCGCCGATCAGAACACGCTGGTCGGGATCGAGGTCGACGGGGCCGGCAACATCGTGCGCAACAACCAGGTGGTGGCCACCGGCGGCACGACGACCCTGCCCAACGCCAGCGCGTTCGGGATCCTGATGCTGGGCAGCGGCCCGCGGGTACTCAACAACGACGTGATCAACACCTTCAAGCAAGGCAGTGGGATCGCCACCGGCATCAACTTCAACGGCGCGACCGGCAGCTTTGCGGTGAATAACCGGATCACCACGGCCGACCGCGGCATCGACTACAGCAATGCGGCGAGCGGCAAGTACCGCGACAATCTGACCTTCGGCGTGACCACACCGTTTACCGGTACCGGCACCGCTGTCGGCACCAACGACTGAGCGTGACCATGTCCGCGGCCAGGCTTGGTGCCGCGCTGCTCGCCCTGCTGGCGTCCATAGGACCCGCCCGGGCCGAGACGGTCGACTGCACGCCGATCACCGCGCTGCCGATGGTGATCACGGTGCAGGATGTCTATTGTTTGACCGCCGATATCAGCAGCGCGGCCGCGTCGGGCAATGCGATCGACGTGCAGACCAACAATGTGGTGATCGACCTCAACGGGTTTACGCTCCTTGGCCAGGGCGGCGTCGGCACCGCCGCGGTGGGCGTCCACGCGCTGGACCGCGTCAACGTCACGATCAAGAACGGGACCGTCCGCGGCTTCCTGAAAGGCATCTTCCTCGAGACGTCGGGCCTGTCGCAGGGCCACGTCGTCGACGGCATCCGCGCCGACCAAAACACGCTGGTCGGGATTCAGGCTGACGGCACCGGCAACGTGGTGCAATACAGCCAGGTCGCGCGCACGGGTGGCACGACGACCCTCGGCCCGAATGCCGACGCGATCGGGATTCTTTCCACCGGTGCAGGCCCGCGGCTGATCGACAACGACGTCATCGACACCGCCAAGCAGGGCACCGGTTCCGCAGTTGGGATTCAGTTCCAGAACGGCACCGTCGGCGGCCTGGCGGACACCAACCGGATCACCGGCGCGGACAAGGGCATCGAATTCGTCGCCGGCGCCAGCGGCAAGTGCCGCGGCAACCTGATTGCCAGCGTCGCCAGTCCGCTGATCGGCTGCACCGATTCGGGCGACCCGCAGCCACCGGTGCTCACCGCCGGCGCCACGCTTACCTACACCGAAGGCGACCCGGCGAAGGTGATCGACGGCACGATCACCGTGACCGACGCCGACAGCACGAATCTCGTCGGCGCATCCGCGCAGATCACCGGCAACTGCACCAGTCCCGAGGACGTGCTCTCCTTCACCAACCAGAACGGCATCAGCGGCAGCTACACCGCCGGAAATTGCCTGCTGACATTGTCGGGCTCGTCGTCGCTGGCCAATTACCAGGCGGCGCTGCGCAGCGTCGGCTACAGCAACCCGTCGGTGAATCCCAACCCGGCAACGCGCACGGTGACCTGGATCGGCGACGATGGGCAAGCCTCGAGCGTGCCCGTGACGAGCACGATCAACGTTACCGCGATCAACAATCCGCCGACGGCGTTTGGGTATGTCAACCTCCCGGCGCAGGCCGGCATTCCGATCACGTATCCCGCCGGCAAGCTGGGTGGAACCGATCCCGACGGTACGGCGGTCACGATCAACACGACGCCGGACACCCTGTGCGCCGGCTGCCTCCTCACCCTCAACGCCGACGGCAGCTTTGTATTCACGCCGCCCCCGTTGTCCGCCGGCACGACGGTCGCGTTCACCTATCACGTCACCGACAGCGGAAGTCCGCCGCCCGGCGTCGACAGCCTGCCGGCGACGGTCAGCTTCACCGTCGCGGGACCGTCGATCTTCTTCGTGAAGCAATCGGCTGCGGGCGCGGGCAATTGCACGCTGACCAACGAATGCCTGCTCGCCACGGCACTCGCGAACATCGGAGCGACGACCAGCACCCGGATATTCATTGGGGACAACGGGACGTATTCCAACAGCGTGACGCTGAACTCCAATGGCTGGCTCATCGGCCAGGGCGTGACCGGCACGACGTTCGATGCGCTGTTCGGCATCGGCGCGCCGGCTCAAGGCACGCTTACCGCGCGGCCGTCGCTGAGCCTGTCCGCGCCGACGATCAGCATCGCGTCGCTCGCGACGAACGTAGTGACTCTAACCAACGCGGGGACGACCAACAGCGTCCGCGGCGTCAACCTGACAACGGGTTCGAATTCGACCAAGGCCATCGGCGGCGCGGGCTTCGGGACGCTGACGACCAGCGACATCGTCATCAGCGGCAGCGGTCCGGCGCTCGACCTTGCGAACGGCGCTCTTAGCGGCAGCTTCACCTCGATCTCGTCGTCGGGCGGCGCCAATGGCATCAAGCTCACGACCATCGGCGGCACCTCGACGTTGGGCAACGGCGCGCTGGGCGGCTCGACGGCGAACACGTTCGAGATCAGCGGCGGGACCGGCACGTTCACTTACAACGGCACGATCGCGAGCGGCGGCGCGCATTCCGTCAGCGTCGCGAACAAGACCGGTGGATCGGTGACGTTCAACGGCGCGATCACGGATTCCGCCACGGGCATCTCGCTGACCAACAATACCGGCGCCGCGATCGGCTTCGCCGGCGGGTTGAATCTCACCACCGGCGCAAGCGCGGCTCTCACGGCCACGGGCGGCGGCACCGTCAGCGCGACGCAAAACAACACGAGCATCGTCAACACGTTAACGACGACCACCGGCACGGCGCTCAACGTCGCGAACACGACCATCGGCGCCGCTGGACTCACGTTCCGCAGCATTTCGTCGAATGGCGGCACCGGCAATGGCATAACGCTCGATACCACCGGGGCAAGCGGCGGCCTGACCGTCGTGGGCGATGGGACGAATGTGTCGGTGGGTGGAAACGGCTCGGGTGGCACGATCGCGAACAAGAGCGGAGCGGATAATAATGCGTTGCAGGGCACCGGCATCTATCTGAACAACACGAGCAACGTAGTCCTGCGCCGGATGACGATCAACGGCACGAACCAGAACTACGGCATTCACGGCTATATCGTCAACAACTTCACCCTCGAGTATTCGACGGTCGGCGGCACGAACGGCACCGCTGCCACGTTGCCGTTGCCCGAGAACTCCGGCGAAGGCAGCATCTATTTCGGCAACGTCGAAGGAACCGGGTTGTCGAAGAACGGCCTGACCGGATCGGCCACGATTACGAACTGCAACATCAGCGGCGGACGAGCGCGCAATTTCTCCATCATCAATACCAGTGGCACGCTCAACCGATTGACGATTACCGGCTCGACGTTTGGATTGAACCAGAACTTCTCCAATGCAAATCAAAGTCTCGCGCTGGAAGCACGCGTCAGCGGTACGGTGCTGAACGCGACCATTACCGGGTCGACCTTCACCGGCGCGCCGGGCGATCTGGCGAATTTCACGGGTCAGACGGCCACCACGATGGACGTGGTCTTTGGGGGTGCAACCGGAGTCCCGGGCACGGCGCCGGGCAATGCGCTCACCAACAGTCACGCGCAGAACATCGTCGGCGGTGGCGGGATGACGTTCGCGACGCAGGGTTCTATGACGTTCAGTTTCGAAGGGAACGCTCAGAGCGGTGCCGACGGCAGCGCGATAACCCTGCAAAAGGCGCAGCTTGGCACGTTGCTGAGCGGGATCGTCGACAACAACAGGATTGGCGTGACGGGCGTGGCCAACTCCGCGTCGAAGTCCGGCAACGGGATCTTCCTTTCCGCCGCGGGCGCCGGAACGAGCGCTCTGACCATCACCAACAACCAGGTCCGCAACTGGAAGGGCAATGCGGCAATGTTCTTCGACAACA
>JBDTLY010000078.1:0-10459 GCA_039934535.1 Casimicrobiaceae bacterium
GCTGGGCGGCGTCGGCAGCTTCTGGGGCGCCGTGGTCGCCGCGCTGATGGTGGGGATGGTCGTGGGATTGACCGGCTCGTACGCTTCCGAATGGTCGCTGTTGTCGATGTACCTGCTGTTCATCGTGGTGGTCACGTTGCGTGCGCGGGGACTTTTTGGCAAGAAGAGCGCGCTCGATGTCTGATCCAGAACCCGGCGAACGCTTCGACGGCAAGGTTGCCCTGGTCGCCGGAGGCTACGGCGTCATCGGCGCCGCGATAGCCCGTGCGTTGGCGCAGAAAGGCGCCACGGTTGTCATCGCCGGACGCGATGGCGCGAAGGCGATGGCGGAGGTCAAGTCGCTCGCCGACGCCGGCGCAAAGGCGAGCGCGGTGGCGCTCGATGCCCGCTCCGTCGACTCGATCCGCGCAGCGGTGGACAGTGCGTCGAACCGCCACGGCGGGATCGACATCCTCGTCAACAGCCTCGGCGCACAGCACGAGCAACCGATGCTCGACGTCACCGAAGAGGCTTTCGACGAGATCATCGACGTCAACCTGAAGGCCGCGATGTTCCTCGGTCAGGCGGTCGCCAAAGTGCAGATCGCGGCCGGCCGCGGCGGCCGCCACGTGCATCAGTTGTCGGTGCGCGCAAAGCTCGCCTTGCGCGGTCGCGGGCACTCCGCGTATTGCAGCAGCAAGGGCGGGCTCGCGCTCCTCGTCAAACAGCATGCGATGGAACTCGCGCCGCACGGCATCCATGTCAATGGCGTGGCGCCGACCGTCGTCCGCACGCCGTTGGCCGGGCGCTGGCTCACCGATCCGGAAATCTACGCGAAACTCATCGAGCGCATCCCCCTCGGGCGCATTGCCGAAGTCGACGACGTCGTCGGCCCCACGCTATTTCTGTGCGGCAGCGCCTCCGCGTTCATTACCGGACAGATTCTCTACGTCGACGGCGGGATCACGGCCAGCCAGTAACAGCGGGCCGCGATCCCGATTTCCTCAAGCCGTTACGGCGTCTCGAACGGCGCGCGGCGCAGGTCGAGTGCCGGGTTGCGGTCGAAGAAGTTCACGGGCTTCAACCGGAACGACAGCGGCTCCAGCGACAGCACGGGGAAATCCTCGGTCGCCGTGACGTGGTGGTGGCCGATCGTGATCCACAGCACAAGGTCGGCATTGACGAGGCTCTGGTCGTTCTGCACGTACGCGGGCAGGCCCGGCTGACCCGGATTCTGGTTCGGCGTGTCGCCCGCCGCGAAGCGCTGGTCGGGGTCGTAGCGCGTCACCCACAGCGCGTGCTCGATGAAACCGGCGCGGGCGAAGTCGGCCTTTTTCATCAGCGGATCGGCGTGACTATGTGACTCGAGCATGTAACCTGTGTTATAGCCGCGAGCGTTGGTGCGATTGGGATTGATGACCTTCCACAACGATTCGTCGGCGTCGAGCGCGCCGTCGCGCTCGCGGGCGATGCGCTTCTCGTCGACGAACCAGACGCTCTTGCGCGGACCCGGAACGCCCTCCTTCGTCTTCAGCTTGCCCAGCATGAAGCTGTTGTTGCGCCCGTCGATGTCGAGGTCGAGGCGGAAATTGAAGAAGTGGCTGTGGTTCGGCGCAACCAGGTTCGGGCCGACCAGCGCCCCGAAGCGCGTGTCCTGCGCCGCCGTCGGGCTCGCGAGCGTCGTGCTGCGCACCGTCTTCGGCGCGTCGATGCCGGTCAATGCGACTTCGGTGCGGATCGCGCCGCTCTGGTTGAAGATCCAATCGACCATGTAGTCGTAGTTGCCGAGCTGGGCGATCGTGCGCACGACGAGCTCGACGTCGGCGCGGCCCTCGTAGGCCGGCGTCGGGCCGGCGAAGAGCTCGAAATGGCGCCAGGCGGGCGCGCCGGTCAAGCGCTCGAAGATGCCGACGACTTGTGGCAAGGGCAGGGGAACTACCGGGATGCTCGGATCCGGAAGCGCGGCCGACACGAGCGCATCGAGCAGCAAGGCGTTCTCCGGCACGTCGAGCCCGAGCTTCAGCGGCGAGGAGAGTAGGCCGAAGCCGAATTCGCCCTCGTCCATGTACGTACGGTAAAACCAGTGGGTGTCAGGATCCTGGTAGGGCACGAAGATCTCGGCGAGCGAACCCTGGTACATCACCGGCCGGCCGTCGTAGGTGACGAGCGAAATCACGGTGCCGGGCCGGCGCTCGAAACGAACGTGGAACTTCCACTTCTGCCACTCGACGAAATTGCCGGTGAGCGTGTAGTTCGGCCCCTGCGGTTGCGTAATCTTGATCGGCCTCAGCGCCGGCCGCAGACCGTAGCGCACGCTGACCGTGGCTTCATCGAACTCCTGGGTTTGTGCCGGAAGCGGTATCACGCCCGTGTCGATCACCTGGATCACCACGCGGTCATCGAGATCCATGATCGCCTGCATGCCTTCGATCGGCTTCGCGTAGAGATTGATGGCCTGATTCTCGCGGTAGTACATCTGCGCCTTGACGATGCGCCGCGATTCCTCCGGCAACCCGAACGAACCCGGCGTCAGAGGGGTCACGAGCACGTTGGCGAGCTGGTCCGGCGTCGTGATGCCGCGCAACGCCAACGCTTGCAGGAACGCTGGATCCTGGAAAGCGAACGTGAAATCGGATACCTCGGTGATGGTGAGACCGAGCTGCCCGTCGCTCTTCGGAATCACCTGTGGCGGCGAAAACGTCCCATGGTCGAGATCGACGGTCGTCCTGTAACTTTTCTTGTTCTGGCGGTAGTAGACGGTCGCCGCGCGGGTGATCGGATCGCCCGGATGGAACGCGAGGACTACGTCCTTCGCCGGCTCACGCAGGTCGATGCTCTGGAAGATCGCGCCGGGCTGCGCGGCGCCTGCGCCGAGCAGGATGAACGCGGCGCCGAGAATCTCCGTGTCCTCGAGGGGATCCATCGGGTGTACGACAACGGCATGGGCATTGGTCATCGCCAACGCGATCGCCGCGACCCCCAAGACACGAACTACGCATTGCATCGATTTTGGCATGATCGAACTCCTTTCAGATCCGAGAAGTCACGGAGTGGCAATGACACGCATGCGTGCGCGCGAAAACGTATTGAACTGCTGGACGACGGGGAAGGCAAGGGTGTCGCCGCCGATCAGCCTCCCCACGGCGTTGCTCGCGTGCGTGTGGAGAAGCAGGTCAGCTGAACTGACGGCAATGACGGGCACGAGGGTGTCCATCTTGACATTGCCGGCACGGGTTTTCTGCCACCAGAGCGCCTCTACGTTGGCCGTCGGTGCGAGGCCGACGCCAATGCTTTCGACGCAATCGATAAACTCGACGCGTAACGGACGTGAAGGATTGTTCGCCTGGGCCGGATGCGCGGTCGCGAGGGCAATGCCGACGGCAACGATTGAAAAAACGACACGGAATGAACGGGCAATCATGAAAGTCTCCCTTTGGCCCGGTGACTGCGGCGGGTGCGCCAAGTTTGGTATGCCATCTGCGCGCTCGCCGGCCCGCCGCGTTCCGGTCGTCGACATGCAGCGCCGCGTCCTTGGCATCCGCCGTGCATCGAATCCAGAAAATCAGCCAGCGGCCCAGCCGGTGCGGCGTCAGCACGGGATCGTCCGCCAGTGGCTGCAGGAGGCCATCGACGCGCAGCGCCAGCGCGCGCTTCTCGCGCGGGAGCCGCGATATTGCCGGCTCCCGACCCGGCGATATCAGCGGTTGCGTCGCCGCAGGCCCGCCCATCCCAGAAGGACGAGCAGCATTGACATCGCCAGCAGTGCGCGCGGATCCAGTGTCGGCACGGGTGTCACCAAGGCGCCGGCCGCCGGCGCGACGACGGTCGGATCATTCGACGTGTCGTTGGCGACGTTCGACTGGCCGCCTCCCGAAACGGTCACCGAGGTGCAGGCGCTCGCCGGCGCCGTGGCCGACACGTTGACGGTCAGCGTGATCGCTGGATAGCTTGCCCCCGCGGCCAGCGGATCGCTCCGCGTGCACGTGAGCGTCGCCAGCACGCAGGCCCAACCCGGACCTGCGATTGCGGTTGCCGTCAGTCCCGCCGACGGGGTGTCGATCACCGTCACCGTTCCCGACGTCGGGGCGGTCCCCACGTTGGTCACCGTGACCGTATAGACCGCGCCGACCTGGCCCTGCGTGAAGTTGCCCGCGTGCGTCGTGCTGACCGTGAGGTCCGGCGCTCCGCCGATCGCGGTGATGTCATTGGCGGTGTCGTTCCCGACGTTGACTTCGCCGCCCCCCGATACCGTCGCGATGTTGGTCACGCTTGCCGGCGCGGTGTTGGACACATCGACCGTAAGCGTAATCCCCGGGTAGCTCGCACCGCCGGCAAGCGCATCGCCGCGCGTGCATGTCAACGTGCCGACCACGCACGCCCATCCGGTGCCGCTCAATCCGGTCGCAGTCAGCCCGACAGGCAGCGTGTCGACCACCGTCACCGTTCCCACCGTCGGCAACCCGCCACCGTTGGTGACCGTGATCGTGTACGCGGCGCCCACCTGGCCCTGCGTGAAATTGCCGACGTGGGACTTGGCGATCGTGAGGTCGGCGCCGGCGACGGCGTTGATCGTCGTCAGGTCGTTGGCGGTGTCGTTGGTCGCGTCGGACTCGCCGCCGCCCGACACCGTGGCGATATTGGTGACGCTGCCAGGCGCGCCCGCCGCAACGTCGACCACCAGCGTGATCGGCGGATAGCTCGCACCGCCGTTCAGGGCGTCGCCGCGCGTGCACGTGAGCGTGGCGAGCACGCAGGCCCAGCCGGGGCCGCTCAACCCGGTCGCCGTCAGCCCGACAGGCAGCGTGTCGACCATCGTCACGGTGCCCGCAGTCGGCAGCCCGCCCGAGTTCGCCACCGTGATCGCGTAGCTGGCGCCGACCTGGCCTTGCGCGAAATTGCCGACGTGCGTCTTGGTGACGGTGAGGTCCGGCGGGCCGTCGGTCAGGTTGAGGGTATCGATGCCGATGTAATCGCCGTTGACGGACGTGTCGGCGACGAAGTAGCGGAAGCCGATGCGTCCCGAGTTGACGCCGGGCGGGAGGCCCGCCAGCGTCACGGTAACTTGCGTCCACACCTCCGGGTAGCCTCCCGTCGCGAGCGTCGGGTTGACCGCCGTGAGCAGGAGGGTGAAATCGCCCACGGTCGCGTCGGTCGCGCCGACGTTGGTGCTCGCGCCGTTCGTGCTGACGCGCACTTCCAGGCGGTCCGGGAACGGCGACCCCGTTTCCGTCCGCGTGAAGAACGTGAGGATTTCGCCGTTCTGCAGGTTCGGGAGCACTGGCGTCAGCGCCCACAGGCTGATGTTGCCGCCAAGGGCCGCTGCGTTGAAGTTCGCGGCGATGTAGCTGTCCGCCGCGCCAGCCTGCGACGTGAACACGGCGGAGTTGCCCTGGAACCACGTCGTGCTTCCGGCAGGCGCGCTGTTGTTCGTGAAGACCCAGCCGGCGCCCGGCAATGTCGTGATGTCGTCGAAGTTGGTCGTGAGCTGCTGCGCGAGCGCGGCAGTCGACGCGACGATGGCCAGTACCGCGAGACACAGGCGTGCAACGAGTCGCATTCCCCGCTCCATTTTCTCTAGTTCCAGCCGGTGTCTTTGAGCAACGGGAACGTCATGTCGCTCGGCGGGACCACATTGTGCGTCAGGTCAGCGTTGATCGCCGGCTCCATGAGCTGGTTCGGGAACATGCTGACATCCCAATGCGACACCGACGACCCGCCCTGGAACGGATTGGGCGAGTACATGAGTGCCCGGCCAAGGGAATCGGCGCCCGCGCGGACCGAGAGGTCGAGGCCGAGCGTGGCCGTGAGGCCCGAGTGCAACCGCGAGCGCCGCGCGAGAAATCCCCTGAGCGCATTGCCGTCGGCTTGCGTGATGCGCACCGAGGGAATGGTGATGGTCGGATCCGCGCCGCCCATGCCCGCGGGCGGCGCACCCGGCACGTTGTCGGCGACGATCACGGCGATGGCGCCGGCGTCCTGCGCATTCTTCACCTTGATCGTGAACCCGCAGGTGCCGCGGTCGACCATGGCGATCTTGCCGTTCACCGCCGCGGCATTCAGCGCGGAAAATGCACTGCACGCGAGACCCGTGCCGTTGGCCTGGTCGATCACGTTCATCACCTCGCCCGTGATGCCGGGGCTCGCCAGCGCCGGGCCGAAGCTGGCGGTGCCGACGGCGTAGATTCCGGCAACGCTCGCCGGCGCGGATACACCAAGGAGCGGCGTGCCTGCCTGCAGAACGACCGGAACGGCGGCGGTGACATTGGCGCCGGTCCAGACGAGCTTGCTGGAGTTGATCGCCGAAGCCGAACGCTCGGCGGCCGTCATCGCCGTCCACGTGAGATTGGTCGTGTTATCGAGCAGAAAATCGTCCCAGATGGACGGGAAGCCCGCGAGTTGTGCACCGGTGGATCCATTCGTGAACGTCTGGAAGCCGAGGCCGTGCGCGAACTCGTGCTCGAGGACCGCGACGAGATCGACGTTGGCGCCGTGGTTGTTGTCGAGCCCGAGATAGAAGAAGGTGCCGGTGAGGCATCCCGGATTGCCCAGATTGACATTGAAATTGGCGCTGATGTCGGGCAAGGCCGGATTGAGGTCCGTGCCATTCAACTTGTTGGCCAGGGCCGCGCCGTACCAATGGCCTGCCGTTGTAGCGCCGGAGAAATCGCGAAAGACCTCCAAGGCGCCAGCGCTTCCGAGCACGGCGCCCGTCGCCGTACACGTGAGGGCGGTCCACTGGGCCCGAATCACGATGGTGACGCTGCTCGTCAGCGTCGCGCCCCAAACGTTCGCGGCGGCCTGGAACGCGATCAGCCGCTGCTGGCCGAGCGTCGTGCCGGCATTGCCTCCAACAGGCGCCACCACCGTAGCGTCGTTGAACCCGACACCGGCCGCATCGTTGTTCTGTATGACGATAGTCGCCGCCCCGTGCACGGGCGCCGAAACGGCAAAGCCGATGGCCAGTAACGACGCGGCCAGCGCTCTACATTTCATCGAGCGCTCCCTTCTTCTTTTGCGGGGCCGGGACATTCTTCGCCCCGGACGTCACTCCGGACTTCACCGCGGACGTCGCCTTTTCGTCGCCCACGACGCAATCGGAAGCCAGCGATCCGTCCGCGTTCTTCGAGACCACGACGTAGCTGTCGAACGACGAGTCCAGCGTGACGGCGAAACCGCCGCCGGGCAAGGCCCGCTGAACGAGAGGCGCCGTCGACGCGGCAGCCGGCGGCCGCGACGACATCAACGCACCAATTTCGTCCGCGCTCGGCTGGCGGATCTTGCCAGTCACGGGATCGACGAATACGGTCAAGCCACCGGCGGACGGGACCGGCACGACGGCCGCTTTCGCGGGCTCGGCAGCCTTGGGCGCTTCGGAGGCGGGTGGGGCGGATTGCGCGAGCGCGCTGGAAGCGCCCAGCGCTGCGGCGATCAACAGGGCACACTTCGATTGGGAATTCATGACGCTCGTCTCCCGGTAATGCGTCGGAAAGGTAAGCACGTTGCTCCCGGGACATTGGTCGGGCGCATATCGGTGCGGGGCTCCACAAGTGACGCCACCGTCATGTCGGCGCCGGTCGAGTCGCCATGAGGTCTGGGACTCGTTAGTCGTTGCGGTGCGATATTACGCTGGTCGAACGGCGCGTCAAGCGTGTTCGGCGATTTGGCTCGGTCGGAGCGCGCGCGCCAGCACGCGCACCAAATGCACGGCCTCGCGCGCATCGCCCGCACGGGTGCCGTCCGCGATCTGGTGGCGGCAGCTCGTGCCGTCGGCAACGATCAGCGTCCCGGCGCCCGCCTTGCGCACGGCGGGCAGCAACGAAAGCTCCGCCATGCGCATCGAGATGTCGTAGTGCGCGGCCTCGAAGCCGAATGCGCCGGCCATGCCACAACAGCTCGATTCGACGACATCCACGGCGAGACCGGGGATCAGCTGCAGGGCAGTTCGCGCGGGCGCGAGCGCATCGAATGCCTTCTGATGGCAGTGGCCATGCAACAGAGCGCGCGTCTCCGGCAACGCGACGAGCGGAAGTCGCAGCCGCCCATCGCGATGCTCGCGCGCGAGGAATTCCTCGATGAGAAGCGCCTTTTCGCCCAGGCGCCGCGCGGCGTCGCCCAGCCCCATCACCAGGAACTCGTCGCGCATCGACAGCAAGCACGACGGCTCGAGCCCGACGATCCACGCGCCGCGCTCGACGTGCGGCGCGAGAGCCGCGATCATGCGGCGCGCCTCGCGCTTCGCTTCATCGACGAGGCCCGCGGCGAGAAACGTCCGCCCGCAGCACAGCGGACGCGCGGGTTCGGCGTCGTTCGCGGCAGCCCGCGCGACGGCGACGGAATATCCTCCGGCCTTCAGCACCGCGAGCGCCGCGTGCGCATTTTCCGGCTCGAAATAGTTCGTGAACGTGTCGACGACCAGCACGACATCCGGCGCGGCGCCGCCTTCGTACGTCGTGCGCAGGAAAGCGTCGCGGCGCCAGCGCGGCAGCGATCGTCGTGCGGACAGGCCGGTCCATTTTTCGGAAACGCGCGCGAGCCCGGGCAGCGCGTCGCGCAGGTTCGCGAGCCGCGGAAAGCGCGCGGCCCACGGCGCCCACCGCGGCAGGAACGCGATCGCGCGATCCTTGAACGGAAGCCCGTGCGCGCGCTGCCATTGATGATTGAACTCGATTTTCATCTTCGCCATGTCCACGCCCGTCGGACACTCGCGGCGGCAGCCCTTGCAGCCCACGCAGAGGTCGAGTGCATCGCGCACGGCCTGCGACGCGAATTCGGCGCCGAGTTGACCCGAAAGCGCGAGCCGCAACGTGTTCGCCCGGCCACGCGTGAGATGGACCTCGTCACGCGTGACGCGATAGCTGGGGCACATCGTCCCCGCATCGAATTTGCGGCAGTGGCCGTTGTTGTTGCACATTTCCACGGCTTTGCCGAACCCCAGCGCCGGGTCCGTGCCGGTCCCCGGGGCCGAGAGCACGTCGGTCGCCGGGTCGTAGTCGACGTTCCATGCCGACCAGTCGAGCGCCGTCGCGATGGGCAGCGACTGGTACCCCGGAGGAAAGCGGAACAGCGAGCGGTCGTCCATCGGCGAGGGCCGCACGATCTTGCCGGGATTCATGAGGCCCGCGGGATCGAATAACGCCTTGATCTCCTCGAACGCCCGCGTGAGCCGCGGCCCGAACTGCCACGCGACCCATTCGCTGCGCACGAGGCCGTCGCCGTGCTCGCCGGAGAACGCGCCCTTGTATTCGCGCACCATGGCGCTCGCCTCTTCGGCGATCGCCCGCATCTTCACCGCGCCATCGCGCCGCATGTCGAGGATCGGCCGCACGTGCAGCGTGCCGACCGACGCGTGCGCATACCAGGTGCCGCGCGTCCCGTGCTTTTGAAAGACCTCCGTCAGCCGGTCCACGTAATCGGCCAGGTGTTCGAGCGGGACCGCGCAATCCTCGATGAACGAGACCGGCTTGCCGTCGCCGCGCATGCTCATCATGATGTTGAGGCCCGCCTTGCGCACATCCCACAACGCCTTCTGCGCGCCGGCGTCGACCATCTTGACGACCCGATCCGGCAGTCCCAGGTCGCCCATCAGCGCGGCGAGGTCGACCACGCGGCGCGCCGGAATGTCGGCGGCGTCGCCCATGAACTCGACCAGCAGGATCGCCTCCGGCTCGCCGGTGAGCGCCGCGTCGATGACGGGACGAAACGCCGGATTCGCCCGCGCGAGGTCGATCATGGTGCGGTCGACCAATTCCACCGCCGACGGCCCGAGCGCGACGATGTCACGCGCGCATTCCATCGCGCGATGCAGTGTCGGGAAACTGATGACCCCGAGCGCTCGATGCACGGGCAGTGGCGCTAGTTGCAGCGTCAGTTCGCGCGTCCACGCGAGCGTCCCCTCGCTGCCGACCAGCAGGTGCGCGAGGTTGACGCTGCCGTCGCCGGTGTACGGCCGTACGCTGACGGGATGGAAGACGTCGATGTTGTAACCGCCCACACGGCGCAGCACCGTCGGCACCCTGGCCGCGATTTCGTCGCGCTCGCGATTGCCGATGGCGCGCAGCCCGTCCACGAGCGCGCGGACCTTCGGCGATGCATTTGCCATCTCCGCATCCGGCCCGAAACGCGCCGTCGTGCCGTCCGCGAGCAGCGCATCGATCGCTTCGACGTTGTGCACCATGTTGCCGTAGGCGATCGAACGCGATCCGCACGAGTTGTTGCCGGCCATGCCGCCCAGCGTCGCCTGCGCCGACGTGCTGACGTCGACGGGGAACCACAGGCCGTGCGGCTTCAGCCATGCGTTGAGCGCATCGAGGACGATGCCGGGCTCGACGGTGACCGTGCGCGCGTCCTTGTTGAACGCGACGACGCGATTGAGGTGCTTGCCGTGATCGACGACGAGCGCCGCGCCGACCGTCTGCCCGCACTGCGAGCTGCCGGCGCCGCGCGGCAGGAGCGGATCGCCGAGTTCGCGACAGACGTCGAA
>JBDTLY010000079.1:0-10450 GCA_039934535.1 Casimicrobiaceae bacterium
TTCGAAGGCACCGACACCTACATCGCCACCCCCGACCTCATGCTCGCGGTCAACGCGGCGATCGCGCTCGAGCGGCCGCTGCTCGTCAAGGGCGAGCCCGGCACAGGCAAGACGATGCTCGCGGAGGAAGTGGCGCGAGCGCTCGGCCGGCCGCTGCTGCAATGGCACATCAAGTCGACGACCAAGGCGCAGCAGGGGCTCTACGAGTACGACGCCGTCTCGCGGCTGCGCGATTCGCAGCTGGGGGACTCGCAAGTCGGCGACATCGCGCACTACATCAAGCGCGGGGTGCTGTGGGAGGCCTTCGAGGCGGAGTCGCCGGGCGTCGTGCTGATCGATGAGATCGACAAGGCGGACATCGAGTTCCCGAACGACCTCTTGCGCGAGCTCGACCGCATGGAGTTCTACGTCTACGAGACGCAGCGCACGATCGTCGCGCGGCATCGGCCGCTCGTCGTCATCACCTCGAACAACGAAAAGGAGCTGCCCGACGCGTTCCTGCGCCGGTGCTTCTTCCATTACATCCGCTTCCCGGACAAGGAGACGATGACGCGCATCGTCGACGTCCATTTTCCCGGCCTCAAGAAAACGCTGCTCGCGGAGGCGCTCGAAGTGTTCTTCGACCTGCGCGAGGTGCCCGGGCTCAAGAAGAAGCCCTCGACCTCGGAGCTGCTCGACTGGCTGAAGCTTTTGCTCGCCGAGGACATCCCGCCCGAAGCGCTGCGGAGCTCCGACAAGAAGGTGCTGATTCCGCCGCTGCACGGCGCGCTTTTGAAGAACGAGCAGGACGTGCATCTGTTCGAGCGGGTCGCGTTCATGGCGCGCGCCGGCCGCTAGTAATGGCCTTTGCCGATCCGGTGACCCTCGAAGGCCGGCACGTCCGGCTGGAGCCGATGGCGCACGCGCGCGCCGGCGCGATCACCGCGATGCTTGCCGAGGCTGCCGCCGACGGCGCCATGTGGGAGTCGAAAGTGACGGCGATCCCGCGCCCCGAAGGCGCGCGCGCCTACGTCGACACGGCGCTGAAGGAGCTGGACGCGGGCGCATCGCTGCCGTTCGTGACGTTCGACCGGGCGAGCGGCAAGGCCGTCGGGTCCACGCGTTTCATGAACATCGAGGCGCCGCACCGGCGGCTCGAGATCGGGACCACGTGGATCGGCAAGTCGTTCCAGCGCACCGCGATCAACACCGAGGCGAAGTACCTGATGCTGCGCCACGCCTTCGAGACGCTGAAGTGCATCGCCGTGGACCTCCGCACGCACGAGAAGAACGTGCAGTCGCGCGCCGCGATCGAACGCCTGGGGGCAAGACTCGACGGCCTCCTGCGCAATCACCGCATCCTGCCGGACGGCAGTCTGCGCAACACGGCGACATACTCGATCGTCGAGGCCGAATGGCCGGCGGTGAAGGCGCGGCTGGAAGCGCGCCTCGCGGAGCATTGAACGCGGCCCGCGCCCGTGGCGGAACAGGGAATCAACTGGGGAGGCTGTCGTGACCACGCCGATCGTCGTTGTTGCCGTTGCCATCGCGTACCTCGCGCTCGGGGGTCTTTCGTCTGCGCTCGCGTTCGCGCCGACCGACGCCTGGACCGTGTGGCTCGCGAGCGGTCTCGTGCTTGGATTGCTGCTCGCCTCCCGACGCGAGCGCTGGCCCGCGGTGCTCGCCGGCGCGGCGCTCGGCGCCGCGGCGTTCTCGTTCCTGCTTGGCGACACGACGTGGCTCGATGCCCTCGGCTACGCGGGGATCGAGGTCCTGACCGCGTTCGCCGGCGCGTTCGTCTTCCTGTGGCTCGCACCGTCGCCGACGCGACTCGAAAGCCCGCGCGAACTGGCAGCGCTGGTCGTCGCCGCCGTGGCGCTGTCGGTCATTGGCGCCGCGCTCGCCGCGTCGTGGAGCCTCGCCGCGGGATCCGACCCGCCGGCCCGGACCTTTCGCGTCTGGATGATCGCCAACGTGGTCGGAATAATCGTCGTCGCGCCGCTCGTGATTACCTGGGCGGGCTTTCGCCTCAAGCGCTCGGGCGGGCTCACGGTGACCGAGTTCGCCGGCGGCGCGGTGGCCTGCGTGCTGTTCTTCGCCGCCGTTCAGCTGCTGTTCGGCGCCGCACCCGGCGCGCGTCTCGGGGGCATCGGCGGCAAGGGGCCGATCTACCTGCCGATCATGTTCATGGCGCTGATCGCGCTCCTGTGGGGCGCGCGCGGCGCGACGCTGGTTGCATTCGCCGCAACGGTGCTCGCGCTTTTCCACACGTTGCACGGTCGCGGGCCGTTCGCGCACGTCCAGGGACTGCTCGGCGATCCGGAGCTCGAGGTGCAAGGCTACACCGCCGCGATCGCGCTGACGGGCCTGCTTATCGCGGGCCTCGGCGCGGCGCAACGCACCGCGATGCGCGCGGCGCGCGACTGGCGCACGCGCTTCGAGGCGGCGATCGGCGCGCATCGCCTCGTTGCGTACGAATGGGATCCCGTCAGCAACGCCTTTGTCGTGACCGGCGACACGTCGACGCTGCTCGGCGTGCGGGCGGAATCGATTTCAACCCTCGCCGACTGGCTCGGCCACGTTGCGCCGGATGAGCGCGATGCCGTGACAACCGCGTTTGCGCTGCGTGGCGACGGCGGCACCGGCGCGGCGCTCACGTACCGGATGACGATGGCCGGCGGCGGCAATGCGTCCCTGTCCGACGAAGCACAGGCGATCCGCGACCATGACGGCTCGCTGCATCGCATCACCGGCATCGTGCGGGTCGCGAGCGCATGAGCGAGCCCCAACCGACACCCTCCGGCACAGCGGACGGAATCTTCCTGATCCACGGACTCGGGGGGACGCAGTACGATCTGGGGTCGATGCACAAGCGGCTGCGCAACGCCGGCTTCGTCACGCATTCGCTGACGCTGCCCGGTCACGGCACGACGCCCGAGGACCTGGTCGGCGTCACCGCCGAGGACTGGATCGACGCGGTCGTGACCAAGTACCGCGAGATCCGCGACGCGCATCCGACGCTGCACGTGATGGGCATGTGCATGGGCGCGCTCCTGTCGGCTGTCGTCGCCGAACGCGAACGGCATTCGAAGGGGCGCCTCGTGCTGCTCGCGCCGCCGATCTACATCGACGGCTGGGCGACCCCTTGGTATCGCGGACTGCGCCCGCTGCTGTATGGCATCCCCGGCCTGCGCAAGCGGATGAAGATCGAGGAGGAGGATCCGTACGGCATCAAGAACGAGCAGCTGCGCGCGATCGTCAAGGCCAAGTTCGAGCGCGGCGAGAATTTCCACTACCGCTGGGTGCCGCTCGAATGCCTGCGGCAGGTCGACCGGTTGCGCGCGATCGTGATGAAGGCGGCAAAGCGGATCCCCTGCCCGACGCTGGTCGTGCACGCGCGCGAGGACGAGTTAACGAGCCTGCGCTCGGCGAACTTCCTGGTCGAGGCGATCGGCGGCGCCCGCGCGCGGATGGTCGTGCTCGAAGACAGTTACCACATGGTGTGCGTCGACAACGACCGCGAGATCGTCGCCAGGAACGTGCTCGAATTCTTCGGCGCTGCGCTGCCGGGCGCAACATCCGCCCTCGCGAATGACCCGCGGATGAGTGCCAATGAACTGCGCGCGGCAGTGGACGGATTGCTCGCGCATCTTGCCGCCGGCGACTATGCCGCTATTCGGACAATCGGCATCCCCGATTTCGCGTGGGTGCAGCCTGGCGACAACCGGATCGCCGGCGCGCACGTCGGCAAGGCATTCGCGTCGCTGGCCGGGCGCCTGCCGGCGGCGGGTGCGCCGAAGTTCACGGCGTTCGGCACGCCCGTGTTCAATCGTGGCGTCGCGCTGGTGCCTGCCACGCTCACCGCTTCGCGGGACGGCGAGAACCTCACGTCGCAGGGATCGCTGCTGTTTGCCTGGCACGGGGGAAAATTGCTCGAGCTGCGGTGGTTCGCCGACGAGGTCGAGCGCGAGGATGCATTCTTCGGCCCGCCCGATCCGGCGGCGAGCGGACCGAGTGCAGCGGAGCAGGCGTTCGAGGCCGCCACCGCAGCATCGCGCACGTTGAAGAAGGCCCCCGACAACGACGCGCTGCTGGCGCTCTATTCGCTGTTCAAGCAGGCGAGCGCTGGCGACGTGGTGGGAGACCGGCCGGGCGTGATGGACATGGTGGGCCGCGCCAAATACGATGCGTGGGCGAAACGCAAGGGTGTCGGCCGCGACGACGCAATGCGCAAGTACGTCGAGCTGGTCGAGACGCTGACGAAGCGCGAGGCCGAGTCGCCCTGAGGCGGCGGCGCGCATGCTGATCGATTTCTTCCTGCACTTGAAGTCCGCGCGGCTGCCGGTGTCCACGCGTGAGTTCCTGACGCTGCTGGAGGCGCTCGAAGCGCGTGTCGTGTCGGGCTCGCTCGACGATTTCTATCATCTCGCACGGGCGGCATTGATCAAGGACGAAGGTCAATACGACCGGTACGACCTTGCGTTCGCGACCTACTTCAAGGGTGTCAACGCGATCTTCGATATCCGCGCGACGATCCCCGAGGAGTGGCTGCGGAAGGAGTTCGAGCGGCTGCTGACGGAGGAAGACCGGAAAAAGGTCGAGGCGCTGGGCGGCTGGGACAAGCTGATGGAGACGCTGAAGAAGCGACTCGAAGAACAGCGCGAGCGCCATGCCGGCGGCTCGAAGTGGGTCGGGACCGGCGGCACGAGCCCGTTCGGCGCGTACGGCTACAACCCCGAGGGTGTGCGGATCGGCGGCGAAGGCGGCAATCGCAGCGCGGTGAAGGTGTGGGACGAGCGCAACTTCCGCAATCTCGACGGCGATGTCGAGCTCAACACGCGCAACATCAAGGTCGCGTTGCGCAAGTTGCGGCGCTTCGCGCGCGAGGGCGTGCCGGAGGAGCTCGACATAGAGGGCACGATCGAGGGCACGGCGAAAAATGCCGGATGGCTCGACCTGCACCTCGTTCCCGAGCGCCGCAACCGGGTGAAAGTGCTGCTGTTCCTCGATGTCGGCGGCTCGATGGATCCGCACGTGCGCGCCTGCGAGGAGCTCTTCTCCGCGGCGAAGACCGAGTTCCGCCACCTCGAGTACTTCTATTTCCACAACTGCGTCTACGACCACGTCTGGCGCGAAAACCAGCGCCGGCGCACGGAACGTGTCGCGACGTGGGACATCCTGCACAAGTACGGTCCCGACTGGAAGCTGATCTTCGTCGGCGACGCGGCGATGAGCCCTTACGAGTTGCTGCAGACCGGCGGCAGCGTCGAGTACGCGAACGACGAGCCGGGCGTGCTGTGGCTAAAGCGCCTCGCCGAGCATTTCCGCCGCGTGATCTGGTGGAATCCCGAACCGGCGCGGGCGTGGGAATACACGCGATCGACGCAGATCGTGCAAAGCGCCATCGGGCCGCGAATGTTTCCGCTGACGCTCGACGGTATCGCGCGCGGTATCGACGCGCTGAGAAAATAGGGTCAGACTCGAATTTCGCCCGTCTACGCGTGTCGCCGAAATTCGAGTCTGACCCTATTTTCTCACTATTTTCTCAGCGCTTCGAACGCGGCGGCGAGCGCGGGGTCGCGCTGCTTTATGTCGTCGTGGCTGACGCGACCGGTGCGGCGCAGATAGTCATAAGCGAACGAAACGGGATGGAGGTTGAGTTTCCCCTGGACGGTTTCGTACCACTCGGTGCTGCGGATCGCGGCCGCCTGCAGCGCATCGGAGCCGGGGCGGCGGCGGCGCTCGAATTCGGCGAGCGTCGCCGCGACATCGTCGCCGCAAGCGCACGCAGCGTCGAACAGCGCGATCGCATCCTGCATCGCGAGGCGCGTTCCCGAGCCCACTGAAGGATGGCCCGTACGCAGCGCGTCGCCAAGGAGCACGACGTTGCGCCAGTGCCAGTGCCGGTTGCTGACGATTCCGTAGCGGAACCATTCGGAACGGTTCGACAGCAGCGGCGGGCCGCCCAGGTCCTCACGGAAAACCGCGGCGCAATAATCGAGGCTCTGCCCATCGGTCATCCGCTCGAAGCCGGCGTTACGGAACGTCGACGGATCGCACTCGACGAGAAACGTGCTGTGCGCGCGGCTGTAGCGGTATGCATGCGCGATGAAGAGGCCGTGCTCGTTCTCGCGGAAGATGAGCGACAGCGGGTCGAAGAGAGCGGCGGTCCCGTACCAGGCGAAGTGATTCGGCCGCACGTCGATCGACGGCAGGAAGTGCTCGCGATAGCGGGTGCGGACGGCGCTCGCCGCACCATCGGCTGCCACCACGAGATCGCAGTCGCTGAATTCCGCCACGTCGTCGATCTTGCGCCCGAACTCGATCGCGACGCCCTGCGCCGCGCAATGCTCGCGCAGCACCCGCAGCAGGTGGATGCGCGCCATCCGGTGGAATGCATTGTTGGGCAGCGGGACGGCGATGCCGCGATGGACGATGCGCATCGAATCGAAGACTTCCTGGCCGTCCGCGATCGCGGCGTAGAGCTCGGGCGCCACGTCGCGCACGAACGCGAGCGCGATGTCGGAGAACACGACGCCCCAACCGTAGGTCGCCGTTTCGACATCGCGCTCGACGATGCGGATCTGGTGCGCCGGGTTGTGCCGCTTCATCAGCCATGCGAAAAACAACCCCGCGGGCCCGCCGCCGACAATCCCGACGTTCATGCGGATCCCTGCTGCGCGGCTTCGCGCGCGAGCGTCGCCGTGATCCGGTCGCGCAATTCGCGTTTCAGGATTTTCCCGACCGGGCTCAGCGGCAGCTCGGAGACCACTTCGAGGCGCTCCGGCAGCTTGAACGCAGCAATCTTCTGCGCTCGCAGGAAGGCGATCAGCTCGGTGAAAGTGAGCAACGCGCCGGGCTTCAGCACCACGAAAGCGCAGGCCTTCTCGCCGAACACGGGATCCGGCATCGCGACCAGCGTCACGACCTTCACCTTGGGATGCCGGTAGATGAGATTCTCGACTTCTTCACAGCTGATTTTCTCGCCGCCGCGATTGATGAGGTCCTTGCGGCGGCCCTCGGTGAAGACGTGGCGCGCCTGCCGGCGGACGATGTCGCCCATCCGGTAGAAGCCGTCGGCGGTGAATGCCTCGCGGTTCTTGTCGGGGGCGTTGTAGTAGCCGCGAATAGTGTACGGCCCCCGGGTCAGGAGCTCGCCCTGGATCCCGTCGCCGACTTCGCCGCCGTCGTCGTCGACCACCTTGATCTCGTCGTCCTCGCACACCGGCGCGCCTGAGCTCCCCAGCAGCAATGCGTCGGGGTCGTCGAGGCGTGTCATGTTGATGAGGCCTTCGGCCGTGCCATAGATTTCCTGCGGCGTGCAGCGGAATCGGTCGCGCAGGCGCGAACGCAACTCGGGCGCGAGCCGGGCGCCGCCGTTCTGGATCACCTTGAGCGACGTGAGATCGTGATGGTCCGCCACGTCCGCGTTGAGCCAAGTGGAAATGAGCGGCACGACCGCGGCGATCGTCGTGACGCGCTCGCGCTCGACGAGCCCGAATACGTCGGCGGCATCGCCCGATGGCGCGAGGACGACCGTGCCGCCTTGGTAGAACGCTCCCAGCATTCCGGGGGACGCGAGGTTGTAGTTGTGGCCGAGCGGGAGAATCGCGAGCAGCACCGTGTTCTCGTCGAAGCCGCCGGCCGCGCCGCAAAGCCGAGCGTTCAGCAGGTAGTCGTCGTGCGTGCGCGGGATCAGCTTCGACATCGACGTGGTGCCGCCGGACAGCAGCATCGTGACGACCTCGGTCGGGTCGGTGCAGAGGCCCGCGAGATCACCGGTCCCGCCGTCGCGCGATTCCATCAGCGCCGACAGCGCGCGTTGGCCGATCCCCGGACTGCCGGCGACGAACACCGTGCGCAGCGCTGGGCACGCCGGCGCCACCTCGGCGGCCATCGCGCGATAGTCGAAGTCGCGAATGACGTCGAGAATGACGTAGGCCACCGCCCCGGACGCGCGCAGGAAATGGGTGACTTCGGCGTGCCGGTGCGCGCGCAGTGCCATGACGGGAATCGCGCCGATGCGCACGAGCGCGAGGTACGTGTAGACGAATTCGGGCACGTTGGGGAGCTGGACAACGACGCGGTCGAGTGGGGCGATACCGGCGTGAACGAAGCCACAGGCAAGGTTGTCGACCGCCTCGCCGAGCGCGGCGTAGCTAACGCGCTGGTCGCCGTAGACGAGCGCCGTCTTCGCGGGCTGGCGGCGAATCGCCGCCGCCATCATGTCGCCTAGCGTGATGCCTTGCCACCAGCCACGCTCGCGGTAGCGCCGCGCGAATTCCGCGGGCCAGGGTGTGCAGCCCTCAAGCATTCCGTTTCCTCGTTGACGCGCTGCAATGTACTCCGGCCGCGGATCGCTTGCGGCGCCTTCTCGTTCATTGTGAATGCCGGTGCAAATATCCTCAACATGCGCCTCGATCCAGCGCCACGGCGCCTTGTCCACATGGGACTTTGACGCAGATCATCAGCCCGCCCTTGCCTGGGGACCGGTCCGCGTGACAAAGTCTGCCTGATCCGGCCGTAATCAGCCCGGAGGCAACCGTGGAACCGCTACCCGCCACCTGGCTCGCGCTTTGCGCCCTCGCTCTTGTCCTCGGCATCCGCCACGGCTTCGACGCGGATCATCTGGCGACAATCGATGGTCTGACGCGCTACAACGCCCGCGCCAATCCGCGGCTTTCCCGAAGCGTCGGCGCGTTGTTTTCGTTGGGGCATGGTGTAGTCGTGATCTTTGTGGCGCTGATCGCGGGATCGCTGGCGACGGGCTGGCAGACGCCGGCGTGGCTCGAGATCACGGGCGCCTCGGTGTCCGTTGTCTTCCTGTTCGGCCTGGCCTTTCTCAACGTGCGGGCTGTCCTCACCGCCGATCCCCGCGCGGTCGTCGCGACGGCGGGAGTGCGGGCACGATTGCTCGGACGCTTCCTCAACATCCGGCGCGCGTGGGCGGTGACGGCCGTCGGGATGTTGTTCGCGCTGTCATTCGACACGGTGTCGCAGGCGGCGCTGTTCGCGCTCGCCGCCGGGCGCTTCGGCGGCCTGTCGCATGCGCTGTTCGTCGCGGGGCTTTTCGTGCTCGGCATGCTTGCGGTAGACGGCGCAAACGGCCTGTGGATCAACCGGCTCATCCGCAAGGCCGACCGCACCGCTGCCATTGCGTCACGGGTCATGGCGCTCACGGTCGCGGGCATCAGTCTTGCCGTCGGCGCGTTCACGATCGCGAAGATTCTGCTGCCGGCCGTGGACGCCTTGACGGAGGGTCGTGAGCTCTGGCTCGGCGCCGTCGTCGTGTTTACGGTTCTCCTCGGGTTCGTCGCGGCGATGTGCTTGGCGCGCCGGCGCGTGGCGGTTGCACGGACCTGACGCCGGCGCACAGGGACCATGCGAATTCAGCGTGGCGTGATTCCCGTGCTGGCCTCGGCCGCGCTGTTCGGGGCAAGCACACCACTCGCTCGCGCGCTGTCCGGAGAAATCAGTCCACTGTGGCTCGCCGGACTCCTGTACGCCGGGTCGGGACTCGGCTTGTCGTTGCTGCTGCTGTTGCGCCGTGCGGGGATCATCGGTGCGAATCGACGCGTGCTGGGCATTGCGCGCGGCGACCTTCCGTGGCTCGCATTTTCGATCCTTGCCGGCGGCATCGTGGCACCGGTGCTATTCACCTTTGGATTGCGCAGCACGCCGGGGGCCACCGCGAGCCTGCTGCTCAACCTCGAGACGGTCCTGACCGTCGCCATCGCCTGGTTCGTCTTCCGCGAGCATCGCAATTCGCGTGTGGTCACCGGCATGGCGCTTATCGTCGCTGCCGGCATCCTGCTCGCCGGCGGGTCCGACGGCGGCGAAATGGGGAGCGGCGCATTGCTGATCGCGCTCGCCTGCCTGTGCTGGGCGCTCGACAACAATTCAACTCGTCGCGTTGCCGCCAACGACGCGATGCTGATCGCCGCG
The DNA here is from genome assembly GCA_039934535.1 of Casimicrobiaceae bacterium. GTDB lineage: Bacteria > Pseudomonadota > Gammaproteobacteria > Burkholderiales > Casimicrobiaceae > CAIWHR01. Next base: position 9,925 of record JBDTLY010000079.1, read on the forward strand.
GCGAAAGGCGTTGCGGGCGGCGCGGTCAATATCGGTCTCGCCCTCCTGCTTGCGGGGACGGCGCCGCCGACGTTGAGCGCGTTGGGAGCGGCCGGCGTCGGGTTTGTCGGCTATGGAGTGAGCCTCGTGCTGTTCGTCGTCGCGCTGCGGGAGCTCGGGACCGCGCGGGCGAGCGCGTATTACGGTGTCGCACCGTTTGTCGGCGTCGCGGTCGCGTTCGGCCTTCTGGGGGAGCGTCCCGACACCATGTTCTGGGGCGCCGCCGCTCTGATGGCGCTCGGCGTGTGGCTACACCTCACCGAGCGACACGGCCATCCGCATGCGCACGACGCGCTCGAGCACGCGCATCCACACACGCACGACGCCCACCATCGGCACGAGCATGCGTTTGCCTGGGACGGGCAGGAGCCGCACACGCATCCGCACGTCCACGATCCCCTGACGCATACGCATCCGCACGCGCCCGACCTCCATCACCGGCACGAGCACTAGCGGCGCGAGCGGCGAGCCGGGGCCCCTGCCGAAG
>JBDTLY010000080.1:0-10186 GCA_039934535.1 Casimicrobiaceae bacterium
CGCGGCGCCGCCAAGATCGCCGACGAGCGTGAGACCGGTGTGCACCGCGACGCGAACCGAGATCGTGACGCCGCGCTCGGTCTGCATGCGCCGCGCGAGTTCGCCGACGGACTGAAGGATCTCGAGCCCCGCCTGCACCGAGCGGCGGGCGTCGTCCTCGTGCGCGATCGGATAACCGAAATAGACGAGAATGCCGTCACCCTGGAATTGCGCCGTCGTGCCCTCGTAGCGGTTCACCACGGCGCCACACGCGTCGCGATAGTCGCGGACGACGTCGCGCAGGTCCTCCGGATCGAGTGCGCTCGAAAGCTGGACCGAACCGACGAGGTCGCAGAACATCACCGTCAGCTGCCGCCGCTCGACGACGCCGGGATCGTCGGCCGGCGCCTTGGCGGAGGAGGGCGTGAGTCCGGTGCCGCATTGATGACAGAAGCGGGCGGCGGGTGCGACGTCGACCCCACACGCGGGGCAATGCGCCGCGAGCGGCGTTCCGCACTGCGAGCAGAATCTTGCGCCCGCCGGATTGACGGCGCCGCAGTCGGTGCAGTTCATCGCGAGTGCGGCGGCAGCGCGCAGCGCGCCGCGACGGCAAATGTCGCGGACGTCACCGGCCCTGGCGGCAGCGCAAAGGCCGCCGGCAGGCGCGGCAGGTCGCGCACGCGAACATCGGGCCACAGGTGGTGCGACCGGTGCTGCGTCAGGATCAGCATCGGCTCGTCGCCGACCAGAGCGCGGCCGGCGCGCACGAACCACGCCGGGAACGGCAACGCGTACGTGCCGAGCGCGCCCCGCCGATTGTGGAGCAGATGGTGGAACACGAACCCCGCGCCACCGATGCTCATGCGAAGCGCACCCCAGTAGACGAGGAACACGGCGGGATTCACCGCGGCGACCGCGACGAAGCAGACGAGGCGGAACGCGCCGTCGCGGGCCAGCGGCGCGTCGATTCCCCGCGTGCGGATCCATTCGACGAGCGAGCGCTCGGGGGTGGTCAGCGCGTTCGCGAACGCGCGCAGATGACCGCCTTCGATCTGCCAGCGTTCGGGATCGCGGTTGCCCCCGCCGAAGCGATGGTGGCGCAAATGAACGGCGCGGTGCTCGCGAAAGCCCAGGCCGAACGGCGTGTCGAAGATCATCGCAATGCGGTGGAACGCAGGCACCTGCGCCGCGTCACGCACATGGAGAAGCTCGTGCAGCCCGAGCGAAAGGCGCGTGTAGAGCCACGGCACCGCGACGACGAGCACCCACGCGGGCATCAGTTCGAACAGCGCCGCGGCGAGGACCGCGTACAGCGCGAGCGTATGGCCGAGCGTGAGCCGCATGTAGCGCCGGGCGTCGGCGTCGTTCCGCCGCGCGGCCGCATCCGGCGCGGCCGATGTCAGGCCCCCGTCGTGCGGCGCGACGAAGGGCGCTTCGGGCGCAAGATGTGCGGCGAAGGTCAAGGATTTACTCCGGAGACAGCTGCCTGCGGCGTGGGGAACGGGGCGCGTGCGGGCTTCGGCATTGGATAATGGTCGCTGGGCGGCGGTGGCGCGGGCCATCCTAGACCGCCCCGCGGCGCCGCGTCAACGTTTGTAGACGACCAGTTGTGTAGCATTGGACGCGTCGTTGCGCAAACCAAGTCACTTTCCTTCGCCGCCCATGTCCGCACCCCGAAAGGCAAGAATCGCAATCGTCGGCGCGGGCCCCGCGGGCGCCGCCGCCGGCTGGCATCTCGCCATGCTCGGACATTCCGTTGCCTTGATCGACCGCGCGACCTTTCCGCGCGACAAGACTTGCGGCGATTGGCTCACGCCCGCGGCCCTTGCCGAGCTCGAAGCGCTGGGCCTCGATCGTGCCGCGTTGACCCGGCTTGCGCCGGGCCACGCGACCATCCGCACGACACGCATCGTTTCGCCGGACGGGCGCGCGAGCACGCGCGCGAGCGGCGTCACCGGCGCCTGCGTTCCGCGCCACATCCTCGACCGCCTCGTGCGCGAACGCGCACTTGAAGCGGGATGCGAACCGGTGGTGCGCACGATCCGCGACATCGCCGCCGATGACCTGTTGCGCACGGGCTTCGACAGCGTCGTCGACGCCCGCGGCGCGACCGCCGGCGTGGCGAATGCCATTGGACTGCGAGGCTACTGGACCGTGAGGTGGGATGCGGTCGACACCGATGCCGCAGGACGCGTCGATATCCATACCGACGCCCGGTGCCGCCGCGGATACGGGTGGGTCTTCCCAGTGCATGCCGATTCCACGATCGTGCGCTTCAACCTCGGCGTCGGGCTGTGGAAGGACGACAGCGGCGCCGGGCACACGGTGACCGATTTTCTCGAGCGATTCCTCGAGTGCAACGCGGTCGCGCGGATGCTCCATGCAGCCGCGCATGACACCGCGCGGCCGGTCGGCTACCCCGTCGCGCTCGGGCTCTGGCGCAATCGCGTCGCCGACGGCCGGGTGCTTCGGATCGGCGATGCGGCGAACCTCGCCGACCCGTTGACCGGGGACGGCATCGGCAACGCGCTCGCGAGTGGGCGGCGGGTGGCGGAGGCCATCGCGGGGGCCGCCGATCCCGCCGACGCCGGGCAGCGCTGGCAGCGCAGCTTCGACGCGGTGTTCACGCCCGAGCTGCGGCACGCGCTCGTGCTGCGGCACATATTGTCGACCACATCAGCGAAGAACCTCGCGACGCTGTTCCTGGAACGCGGCGCACCGGCGCTCGGGACGCGGCTGCACCGGGCCATTTTCGGCGAAACCGGGTATTGCCAAGAGTTTCACCCGGGTTTCGGCCATTCGTCGCTTCCCGATTGACCAGAAGGCGGAAGTCGCAGTAATCTAGCCGCGTAACAGATCGACCAGGCAAAACTGTCGCAAGGCAGTGACGCAAAGCCTCCGGCCCGTGGACGTAGCGGCGGGTAGCGGGGTTGCCGGCGGAATTTCCGCCGTGGAGAAGGATGGATCATCGGCCCCCGCCGACACCCGTCTCCCGTTGCTGCCGAAGCGGATGTTCGTGGAGGCGCGACGCAATGGAACGGATCCATCCGGCGACCCTGACCTGCTACCGAAACGCGTGCGGCGCGTCATGAAGACCCGCACGCTGATCGCCAACAAGTACTATTTCGGCCTCGAGCCCCGGCAGCTTTGCCGTGGGGCGGAGCGCGTCATTTCGCGCGTCGACGGGTTGCCGCCCGGGACGGCGCGCGTGAACGCCGCGACCCTGCGCGAGGATTTCGGGCTGGAGATGCCCGCGACGCTCGCGCTGCTGCATGCGCTCGCCGGCCATCGGTTGCTGCACCCCGTCGAGGGGCGCGCCGGCGACTTCCGTCTCACCGACAAGTTTCGCGAATTCGCGAAGGCCAACATCGTTCCGCCGTTGCAGCGCGACGGGGCAAAGCTGCTGCTGGACGAGGCATGCCGTCTGGCCGAGCGGATCAACGACGGTCTCATACGGAATCCGCTGCAGATCGACCTGATCGCGGTGTCCGGTAGCTACATGAGCCGCAGCCACAAGATTGCCGAGCTCAAGATCTGGCCAGTCGTCCGGCCACGGGTACGGATGCGGGCGCCGCGTTTCCAGAACGCGATGAACGGGACGGAGGCCGCCAAGGAGATCCGCACCGCGCTTTGCGCGATCAGCCCGTTCCTCGTCGTGCACGTCGTCACCGACATGACGGCGATCGAGCGCCCGTTCAGCGTCCCCTTCCGGGCCGACGAAGGCGGGACGGGCGCTTCGCCCTCGGTGTCGATGAAGGTGTGGGGCATCTCGATCCGCCGGTCCCAGTCCGGACGCTGACGTTCAGCCGGTGAGGCCGCGTCGCTGCGTGATACGCTCCGGTGCGCTCTTCCGAAGCGTGAAAGCCTGTTGTCCACGGCTTCCGGCTCCGTCGTTCCACCATGGAGATGCGAGTGAACCCTGTTCTCCGCTCCTGCGCGCTCGCAGCGTGCGTGCTTTCATCCAGCATCGCCTTTGCCGCTTCCCCACAACGAACCTTTGTCGCCTCGACTGGCAACGATGCCAATCCCTGCACGCTCATTGCACCGTGTCGCGGCTTCCAGGCGGCGATCGATGCCGTCGCAGCCGGAGGCGAAGTGGTCGTCGCCGACTCGGCCGGCTACGGGGCGATGGAGATCCACAAATCGGTCTCGGTCATCGTGCCCCAGGGCGTGCACGCCGGGCTGTCGCCCGCCGTCGGGATTCCGCTACCCGGCTTTCCCGGTCAATCGACGGTCGTGCTGATCGACATCACCGTCTTCGACACGGTGGTTCTGCGCGGACTCAACGTCAATCACCAGGGCGCGGTGACGGGGGGCATCGACTGGCTGAGCGCGAACGGCGGCACGGTCCACGTCGAGAACACGATCGTCAACGGCTTTCCGAATGAAGGGCTCCTGGCTGCCGCGCCGGGCGGGCGGCTGTACGTGAAGGACTCGATCTTCCGCAACAACGGGTTCGGCATCTACGTTCGCGGGACCACCTCAAACACCCGCCTCTACGCCGACCGGGTGCGCATCGAGAATTCGACGAAGGGCGTCACGGCCGAAAACAATGTGACCGCGACGATCCGCGATAGCGTGATCAGCGGCAACGATACCGGAGTCTTCACGTCGAACGTGACGGTCTCGACCGATGTCACACTCGACCACTGCGCGATTTCGAATAACAACACCGCATTCAGCCTCAACTTCGCGGCGGGTCATTTCAGTGACATCTACATCGCGGGCTCAACGCTTCACGACAATGGGCAGACCACCAATGCTCACGGCCCCAACGGCCGGCTCATTTCACTCGGCAACAATTCGGTGCACGATATACCAATTTTCGACGTCACCTACCCGTTGCAGTGAGGCGCGCAGCCGCGATCGGCGCGGAGGTGCGGCTCCTAGTCCAGCGCGTTGAGGCCGCCGAAGCGCTGGTAGAACGCGGCATTGGCCGGCGGCAGCGCGCCTTTTGGGCCTTCGAGCACGGCGGCGAGATGCCGCTCGGCGCTCTGGTGGGTGAGCCGGTAGAAGTCGCGGCATAACCCAAAGGCAGCGGCGCCGGGCCAGTCGAGCGGCAGCAGCGCCGCCGGCAGCCTCGGGTCGCGCAGCAGGACGCGGCGATATTCGTGGATCAGCAGCGTGCGCACGACGAAGCATTGCTGCGGATCGTAGTCGTCGGGGCTCGCGCGGCGGAATCGCTCGATGACGGCGCCGAAACGGCGGAGGAATTTCCGGTAGTCGGCCGCGATGCGGGTCAGATCCCAGGCGCGCGGAACCGCGGCACGCAGCGCGGCGTCGTCGCGCGCGCGAAGGACGATGACGCGCCCGCCTTGCGCCGCCAGCGAAGTCGAAACCGCATTGCCTGCCTGCGCCGGTCGCGCATAGACGCCCGGCGCCAGCACGCCGAAGCCGTCCCAGTGCAGCTCGTCGCGCAACGCGAGGCGGCGACGGGCGGGAAGTCCGCCGGCGATGACGAGCTCCCAGTCGTCATCCCAGACGTCGGCGGGCGGCGCGTAGATGCGGCGATAGGCCTGCTCGAAGCGACGGGCTCCCGAACTCGTGAGGCGATAGAGGCTGCGGCGGCCAATGCGCCGGGCTGAGAGCCAGTGTTCGCGGGCGAGCCGGAAGATGCTCGTCCGCGTTAGCCGCTCGTTGACGCCGAACGGCGCGAGGAGCCGGATCAGGCCCGGCAGCATCACCGCGCCGCCGTGCGGGGCGATGCTGTCGCCCCAGACGGTGATGACGAGCGACGGCGCCCGGGGCGGCGCCGCGGCGAGTTCCCGCGCGATCCAGCGTGTGACGTGCGGATCGGGTTGGGGAGAGGAGGAAGCAGGGGAGGCAGGGGAGCGCATGCGGAAGGGAGCCGGGCCGCGGGCCAAATGATACAACCTTGGCATTATTTGATGAGAAAGTGTATCATTTGCGTTTGAGGCTGTGGCTTCGAGGAGGAGCGGTATGTACGCGCAAATGGTCGACACCGGCGTCAAGGCGGTGGCCGCGGCGGCCGACATGTCGCCGGAGGAGCGGGCGTTCCAGGCGCGCATCGACGCCGACATCAAGATCGAGCCGAAGGACTGGATGCCCGAGGCTTACCGCAAGACACTTGTCCGGCAGATCTCGCAGCACGCGCATTCCGAAATCGTCGGCATGCTGCCCGAGGGCAACTGGATCACGCGCGCGCCATCGCTGAAGCGCAAGGCCATCCTCATGGCCAAGGTGCAGGACGAGGGCGGCCACGGGCTCTACCTGTATGCGGCGGCGGAAACGCTCGGCGTCTCGCGCGACCGGATGGTCGAGGACCTGCACGCCGGCCGCGCCAAGTATTCGAGCATTTTCAATTACCCCACGCTCACGTGGGCCGACGTCGGCGCCATCGGCTGGCTGGTTGACGGCGCGGCGATCATGAACCAGATCCCGCTGTGCCGCTGCTCGTTTGGCCCGTACGCGCGCGCGATGGTGCGCGTGTGCAAGGAAGAGAGCTTTCACCAGCGGCAGGGCTACGACATCATGATCGCGCTCGCGCGCGGCACGCGCGAGCAGAAGGCGATGGCGCAGGACGCGCTCGATCGCTGGTGGTGGCCGTCGGTGATGATGTTCGGCCCGCCCGACGCCGAGAGCGTCCACAGCGCGCAGTCGGCCGCGTGGAAGATCAAGATCCTGTCGAACGATGAGTTGCGCCAGCGCTTCATCGACCAGACGATTCCCCAGGCGGATTACCTCGGCCTGACCGTTCCCGATCCGGATTTGAAGTGGAACGCAGGGCGCGAGCACTACGATTTTGGCGCCATCGACTGGACCGAATTCTACGAAGTGATCAAGGGCAACGGCCCGTGCAACCGCGACCGCCTCGCCACGCGCGTGAAGGCGTGGGAAGACGGCGCCTGGGTGCGCGAGGCGGCGATGGCGCATGCGGAGAAGCAAGCAGCGCGCGCGGCCAAGGCCGAGTTCACTCGTCATTCCCGCGAAGGCGGGAATCCAGCGTCGTCCGCCCAAAGCCACTGGGTCCCCGCCTCCGCGGGGACGACGGAGGGAATCCAGCAATGAAGAACGAATGGCCGCTCTGGGAAATCTTCATCCGCTCGCAGCACGGGCTCGCGCACAAGCACGTCGGCAGCCTCCATGCCGCCGACGCGCCGATGGCGATCAAGAATGCGCGCGACGTCTACACGCGGCGCAACGAAGGCGTGTCGATCTGGGCGGTGCGCTCGTCGGAAATCGCCGCCTCGGCGCCCGGCGACAAGGAAGCGCTGTTCGAGCCGGCGAACGACAAGGTCTATCGCCATCCGACGTTCTTCCCGATGCCCGACGAAGTGAAGCACCTGTGATGAATCCCGACAAGGCATTGTTCGACTACCTGCTGCGCCTGGGCGACTCGCCACTGATCCTCGCGCAGCGGCTTGGCGCATGGGTGGGCAAGGGGCCGGTCCTCGAGGAGGACATGGCGTTGGCCAACGTCGGCCTCGACCTCCTCGGTCAGGCGCGGATGTGGCTCTCGTACGCAGGCGAAGTCGAGGCGCGCATCGTTGGCAAGGGTCGCGACGAGGACCAGCTCGCGTTCCTGCGCGACGGCGGCGAATTCCGCAACCTGCTCATTGCCGAGCAGCCCAACGGCAACTTCGCCGACACGATCGCGCGGCAGTTCCTGTTCGATGCCTGGCACGAACTTGCCCTCGATGGGCTCACGCGCTCGCGCGACGAGCGGATCGCCGGCATCGCCGCGAAGTCCGCCAAGGAAGTCGCGTACCACGTCGAGCGGTCGGGCGACTGGGTAATCCGCCTGGGCGACGGCACCGACGAATCGCACGCGAAGATGCAGGCGGCGGTCGGTCGCCTCTGGACCTACACTGGCGAGATGTTCGCGGCGGACGACGACGAGACTGCGTTGATCGATGAGGGCATCGCCGCCGACGTGCGCGCGCTCGCAACGCCGTGGCGGCAACGCGTCGAGGCGCTGCTCACCGAGGCGACCCTTGCCATCCCGGTGTCCGCGCACATGCAGCGCGGCGGCAAGCAGGGCGTGCACACCGAGCATCTCGGCTTCGTGCTCGCAGAGATGCAGTTCCTGCAGCGCGCGTATCCGAACGCGCAATGGTGAGTGTGGTGATCGAAGCGATCCATTCCGAAAGGTCTCCCGCCACCGCCACCGCGGAACGGTCGCTTGCCGCGTTGTGGCGGGCGCTCGAAGCGGTGCCGGATCCCGAGATTCCAGTCGTCTCCGTCGTCGAGCTGGGCATCGTCCGCAGCCTCGAATGGGATGCCGCTGATCCGGCCACGCTCGTCGTGCGCGTCACGCCGACGTACTCCGGCTGCCCGGCGACCGAAGTCATTTCAACGGACATCCGTGCGGCATTGATGGCCGCTGGCGCGCCGCGCGTCAGGCTCGAAATCCAGCTCGCGCCGGCCTGGACCACGGACTGGATCGCGCCCGACGCCCGGACGAAGCTCCGCGAATACGGAATCGTGCCGCCGGTCGCGTCCGGTGCGGTGCGGATCGACATCTCCGGCCTGCGCTCGCCGCGGCGTGCACCGGAAATCATCGCGTGCCCGCGCTGCGGCTCGGAGCGCACGCGCGTGCTGTCGCAATTCGGCTCGACCGCGTGCAAGGCCCAGTACCGTTGCAACGCGTGCCTCGAGCCGTTCGACTACTTCAAGCCGCACTGATGCTGGCAGATTGCTTTGGCGCCGTCATTCCCGCTCATTTTGCTAACTGGGCGGGAATCCAGCGACGTTCGTCGAAAGACACTGGATTGCCGCCTGCGCGGGAATGACGCATTGCGACTATGAGCAAGTTTCATCCTCTGCGGATCGCAAGAGTCGAGCGCGAGACGCGCGATGCCGTCGCGCTCACGTTTGCCGTGCCCTCGGAACTCGCGCCGGCGTTCCGGTTCGAAGCGGGCCAGCACGTCACCGTGCGGAAGTCGATCGGCGGCGAAGACATCCGGCGCTCGTATTCGATCTGCTCGGCCGTGCAGGACGGCGCGTTGCGCATCGCCGTGAAGAAAAGCCCCGGCGGAACGTTCTCGACGTGGGCCGGGGAATCGCTGGCGGCGGGCGACACGCTGGATGTCATGCCGCCGCTGGGTCATTTCGGCCTGGTGCCGGACGCCACCCGCGCGCGACATTACGTCGGCTTCGCGGCCGGCAGCGGGATCACCCCGCTCTTGTCGATCGTCGGCACGACGCTCGCCGCCGAGCCGGAAAGCGAATTTACGCTGTTCTACGGCAACCGCGCCTCGGGCACCGTGATGTTCAGGGACGAGCTCGCGGAGCTCAAGGACACTTACCTCACGCGCTTCAATCTGGTCCACGTGCTTTCGCGCGAGGCGCAGGACATTCCGCTGCTGCACGGGCGCATCGATCGCGACAAGGCCGCGGCGCTCCTCGCGCATTGGGTCGATCTCGCCGACGTTGACGCGGTGTACGTCTGCGGACCGGACGGAATGATGCAGGCCGTCAGCGAGGCGCTGCGCGAACGCGGTTTCCCCGAGGCGAATATCCGGATCGAGCGCTTCGCCGCCAGCATCCCGAAGCACGAGCACAAATCGGGTCCGGCGCCGGCACCCGGACACACCGAATGCGAAGTGACGGTCATCCTGGACGGCGCAACGCGCTCGTTCACGCTGGAGAAGGGCACGGAGAGCATCCTCGAGGCGGGACTCAAGGCGGGTGTGGAGTTGCCGTACTCGTGCAAGGGCGGCGTGTGCTCGACCTGCCGCGCGAAACTCACCGCGGGCGAGGCCGACATGGACGTCAACTTCGCGCTCGAGGATTATGAGGTCGCGCGCGGGTTCATCCTCACCTGCCAGAGCTATCCGGTGACGGATCAGGTTACCGTAGATTACGACCAGGCTGGCTAAGGTTTGGCGCGCAACGCAGGATCGACGTCGACGTACCGCCAGATCACCGATCGTACCGGGTGCGGCTTGTAGTTGCGGACCCAGGGTTGCAGCAGGTGGTCCTCGATCCGGTGTTCCATCAGGCGCCAGGGCGCGTACGCCAGCACCAGCTCCGTCATCCGGTCGAAGAGCCGCGTGCGTTCCGGCGAGTCCGGCAGCTTGTACGCCGCGTCGTAGAGCTGGTCGAACTCACGCAGGCTGAAGCGCGCGTGGTTCTCCTGCCCCACGTTTGGACCATAGAGCAGCTGCATGAAATTCTCGGCGTCCGGATAGTCGGCGTTCCAGCCGTCGGTGCGCATCGGGATCTTGCCCTGGCGCGCCATCTT
>JBDTLY010000081.1:0-10043 GCA_039934535.1 Casimicrobiaceae bacterium
TCATCACCGCCGGCTTCCCGCCCGCGGTGAAGGTCGACGGCAAGATCCAGCCGGTCTCGAAGACCGCGCTCTCCGCGCAGCATACGATCGAGCTCGTCCGCAGCGTGATGAACGACAAGCAGGCTTCCGAGTTCGAGTCGTCGAAGGAGTGCAATTTCGCGATCGCTCCGCCCGGCATCGGCCGCTTTCGCGTCAACGCCTTTGTCCAGCAATCGCGCGTCGGCATGGTGCTGCGGACGATCATGACGGACATCCCCAAGTTCGAGGAGCTCGGGCTGCCCCCGGTGCTGAAGGACATCATCATGTCCAAGCGGGGGATCATGCTGTTCATCGGCGCCACCGGCTGCGGCAAATCGACGTCGATGGCGGCGCTGCTCGGCTACCGCAACGAGAATAGCTACGGCCACATCATCACGATCGAGGATCCGATCGAGTTCGTCCACGACCACCGAAACTGCATCCTCACCCAGCGCGAGATCGGCGTCGACACCGACGACTGGCAAATCGCGTTGAAGAACACGTTGCGGCAGGCGCCGGACGTCATCCTCATTGGTGAAGTGCGCGACCGCGAGACGATGGAACATGCCATCGCGTTCGCCGAGACGGGGCATCTCTGCCTGACGACGCTGCACGCGAACAGCACCAACCAGGCGCTCGACCGGATCATCAACTTCTTCCCCGAGGAGCGCCGCGCGCAGCTGCTGATGGACCTCTCGCTCAACACGCGGGCGTTCATCGCGCAGCGGCTGATTCCGCGCCGCGACGGCCGCGGCCGCGTGCCGGCGGTCGAGGTGATGCTGAATTCGCCGCTGATCTCCGACCTGATCTTCAAGGGCGACGTCTCGGGCATCAAGGAAATCATGAAGAAGTCGCGCGAGCTCGGCATGCAGACGTTCGACCAGTCGCTGTTCGACCTCTACGAGGCCGGACTCATCAGCTACGAGGACGCGCTGCGCAACGCCGATTCGCTGAACGACCTGCGCCTCGAAATCAAGCTGCACGGCAAGGAAGCGAAGAACCGCAACATCTTCGCCGGCATCGGCGGCCTCGACATGGTGCCCGAGCAGACGCAGGGTCCGGTCTGACCCCGATGCCCGGCCCGACGACTTTCAGCCCCAAGGCCACGACTCCGATCCCGACCGAGATCAAGCTGCACCAGGCCTCGCGCGTTCTCGAGATCGCGTTCGACGACAGCCGAACGTTCCGCCTTTCGTACGAATTCCTGCGCGTCTACTCGCCATCGGCGGAAGTGCGCGGCCACGGCCCGGGCCAGGAAGTGCTGCAGATCGGCAAGCGCGAAATCGCGATCAAGGAGGTCGAGCCGGTCGGCCGCTACGCGATCCGCCCCTCGTTTTCCGACGGCCACGACACCGGCATCTATTCGTGGGACTACCTGTACGACCTCGGCGACCGGCAGGACGAGTTGTGGCAGCGTTATCTCGACCGGATGGCCGCGGCCGGCGCGAGCCGCGACGCGAAGTGACATGACCGACAAGACCCATTTCGGCTTCGAGCAGGTCGACGACAACGAGAAGGCGCGGCGCGTGCGCGGTGTGTTCGATTCCGTTGCCGGACGCTACGACCTGATGAACGACCTCATGTCGGCGGGCCTGCACCGACTGTGGAAGCGCTTCGCCGTCGAGGTCACCGGCGTGCGCGCGGGCATGCGCGTCCTCGACCTCGCCGGCGGCACCGGCGATCTCGCGCGCCTGTTCGCCGACCGCGTCGGTCCCGCGGGCGAAGTGGTGCTCACCGACATCAACGGGGCGATGCTCGCCGAGGGCCGCGACAAGTTGCTCAACGCCGGCCGGGTGTTGCCGACCGTCCAATGCGACGCCGAGAAGCTGCCGTTCGGAAACGCGGAATTCGACTGCGTCAGCATTGCGTTCGGCCTGCGCAACGTGACGCACAAGGAAGCGGCGCTTTCCGAGATGCGCCGCGTGCTGAAGCCGGGTGGCGTTGCCGCGGTGCTCGAGTTCTCCCGCGTCTGGCAACCGCTCGCGCCTGCCTACGACTGGTACAGCTTCAACGTCATTCCGCGCCTCGGCAAGCTCGTGACCGGCGACGACGCAAGTTACCGGTATCTTGCCGAGTCGATCCGGATGCACCCGGATCAGGAGACGCTGAAGAGCATGATGGGCGCGGCGGGCTTCGACCGCGTCGCGGTGCACAACCTCGCCGCCGGCGTGGTTGCGCTGCACCTGGGGTATGTACACTGACGGTCCGACGCTCTTGCGCTGGGGCATACGACCCCAAAATTGATGTCTTTGGCCGGAGAACGAACATGAAGCGAATCCTCTTTCTCGCCCTCGCCGCCGTATTGCTTGCCTCCCTCGTCGCCGCCGCGGACGCCGACGCGAAGCGCCTTGGTGGCGGCAGGAGCCTCGGCACGCAACGGCAGAGCGTCGCGCCGCCGAGCTCGTCCTCGGGGCCCGCCGCCAACCCGGTGATGCCGGCGCAGCCGGGCGCCGCGATGGCGAAACCCGCCGCGCCCGCCGCTGCGGCGCCGAGCGGCGCATCGCGCTGGCTGGGACCGATCGCCGGCATCGCCGCCGGATTGGGCCTCGCCGCCTTGCTCTCGCATTTCGGATTGCCGGAAGACCTCGCGAGCTTCCTGCTGCTGGGGCTGCTCGTCGTCGGCGCGATCGTCGCGTTTCGCATGTTCGCGGCGCGCCGCAGAACGGCGGTCGCGGCGGCGACCACCTCTTATTCCGTTATGGCGGCCGCCGGGCCGCGGCCCGTGATCGATGCCATGCCTTCCCGCGTCGAGCCCGTCCTCGCGTCGCCGCAGCCGGCGGCGCCGTCGACGAATTTTGCAAAGCCCGTTCCCCCCGGATTCGACACGGCCGGCTTCCTGCGCGAGTCAAAGAACCAGTTCCGGCGCCTGCAAACCGCCTGGGACGCAGGGGACCGGAAGGCGCTCGCGGACGTCATGACGCCGGAAATGGTCGCTGAAATCGGGCGCGACCTCGACCTGCGCGACATGCATCACGCGACGGAAATCGTCTCGCTCGACGCCGAAATGCTGGAGGTCACGACCGAAGCGGGTGCGCACTGGGCGAGCGTCCGCTTCACCGGCCTCGTGCGCGAGGACGGTGCACCGCAGCCCACTTCGCTCGACGAAATCTGGAACCTGACGAAGCCGGTCGACGGATCGTCGGGATGGCTGCTTTCCGGCATCCGCCAGACGGCGTGACAATGCAGCGATGACATCGCTCGGAATCGATCCGGCCGCCCTCCCCGGCGCGATCGCGAACCGGATCCTCGAGCGCGAAGCGTGGGCACGGCAGCGGCTCGCCGCGCACGCGGGCCGCGTGTTCGTTATAGCGGTGGGTCCCGCCGCGACCGCCTTCGCCATCGACGAGACCGGAAAGGTCGCCTCGACCCTGGCGGGGGGCGGCGTCGCGGATCTCACGCTCCGGCTGTCGCCGCTCGACATGCCCGCGTTCCTCGCCGACCCGGCTCGCTGGGACCGCTACGTCAGCGCCGACGGCGACCCGGCGCTGGCGGCGACGCTGAAGGATCTCGCGCCGACGATGCCGTGGCTGGTCGAGCAGGCATTCGCAAAGCTGTTAGGCCCCATCGCCGGCCAGCGCGTCGCGGACATCGGGCGGCGGCTGCTCGCGTTCCCCGAGTATGCCGCGGAGCGTGTCGGCGGCAGCGTCGTCAGCTTCGCGCACGAGCAATCCGGGTTGCTCGCGACCGGCGACGAAGGCAGCGCGTTCATGATGCACGTGAGCGCGCTGGCCATCCGGGTCGACGCGCTGGCGGCGCGGATCGACGCGCTCGATGCACGCGTGAGCGCAACCGTCGTTCCCGCGAATTTCCGCAGGAAAAAGCCCCCTCCGGCTCAGACGGTGTAGTCCAGCACCGCGAAGAAGTGGCACGCGGTGCCCGCGACCACGAACAGGTGCCAGACGAAGTGCGCGTAGCGCAGCCTCGAGTCGAGAGCGAAGAACACGACGCCCACCGTGTACGCGAGCCCGCCCGCGGCCAGCAGGATGAGGCCCGGCATGGCCACATTCGCCAGCAGCGGCTTGGCCGCGATCACGACGAGCCAGCCCATCGCGAGGTACAGCCCGGTCGAGAGGAACGGATGCGACATCCGGTCGAGCGCCTTCAGCGTCACGCCTACGGCCGCCAGCGACCAGACGAGCGCGAACAGCGTCCAGCCCCACGGGCCCTCGAGCGGACCGAGCGCGAATGGCGTATAGCTGCCGGCGATGAACAGGAAGATCGCGCCCTGGTCGAGCTTGCGGAAGAACCGCTTCGGCCCCTCGTGCGGAATCGCGTGGTACAGCGCCGAGGCCGCATAGACCAGCAGCATCGTCGCCGCGAACACGCAGGTGGCCGCGACGTTGAGCGCGGTCCCGCGCTGCGCGCACGAGACGACGAGGATCGGCACGGCGGCCGTGGCGGCGAGCAGCGCCATGCCGTGGCTCACGCTGTTGGCGACTTCCTCGCCGCGCGTCTGGATCCGTTCGTCGTGGGCCTTCATGCCGGCACCTTCAGCATGGGTCGTGCCAAGGGGACGAACGGTCGCCGGGACGTTACCGGCGGACGGACGGCGGGCTATAGTCGCGCCTGCCGGGCGTTTGCGATGGGCCGGATCATCGCGCCGACGGCAACGAAATCAAACTGAAGAAAAGGGAGTCCCCCATGAGCGTCCGCTTCCTGCGCATCGCCGTCGTCTATTTCGTCATCGCCATTTCAATCGGCCTCTACATGGGAATCACCTCGAAATTCACGCTGGTGCCGGTCCACGCGCATCTCAACCTGCTGGGGTGGGTGTCGATGGCGCTTTTCGGGCTCATCTATCAAGCGCATCCCGCGGCCGGGCAGACGAAGCTCGCGACCTGGCACTTCTGGATCCACAATCTGAGCCTGCCGGTCTTCATGGCGTTATTGTTCGTGATGCTCGCCGGCAACCCCGCGCTCGGGCCCGCCGTCGGCATCACCGCGACCGTCACGCTGATCGGCATCGTGCTGTTCGCCGTCAACCTGTGGCGGACAATGCCGGCGGCGTCCTGATTACCTCACCATCTCCCACGGGAGGCTGCGCGTCAGCAGCACGTTGAGCAGGTTGTCCTCGAAGTTGACGTTGTTGGTGAGCTGGTCGTGCTGCTCGCACAGGAAGAACCAGTAGGCGACCGGGAGGAAGCTGTCCGCGCTCTGTGGCGCCATCGGGTCGAGCGTTTCGCGCGCGAGCAGCGACGGTTTGGTCACGCGGCCGTCGCCCGGCTCCAGCATCAATTCGTCGTAGGGCACACCGGGCACCGTCTTCGCGATGTCGCCCGGATAGAGCCGCACGGCGGGTTGCCCGCCCTCATCCTCGAGCGCGAGGCGCGCTGGCGTCAGCGTGCAGTCGCCGCCGAACAGCACGTAGCGAATCGGTGTTGCGGGCTCCGGCGTCGACAGCATCCACATGAACCGGCGGCCGCGCTCGAGCCGGTAGTCGAAGTAGCGACGCAGCGCCTCGACGTAGGCGTCGCTGTCGGCCCCCCGCGCTGCCTTGAGCCGCGCAACGGCGCCCGGGGAGAACACCGACCAGCCGAACCGGCGCCACGTCGCGCTGCTGAAGAGATCCTCGTAGAGTCCGCGCCCCTGCACGTCGATCAGCCAGGTCACGAGCGGATGAGGGAAGAGCTGGTATCCCGAAGGAATCGTTGCGAGCACCTCGGTTGGAATCCGGCCAAAGCCGATGGGCTCGCCGCCGATGAACGCGTGCAATGAACCCGCGGACCCCATGTTCGGCGTGCCCAGCAGGATCAGCTTGCGCACGCGGGTCGTCCCGTAAAGCGTGACGAGCTCGTCGCTGCCGCTCTCCAGCACGTCGACCGTGCCGTAGCGCAGGTAATACCGGGCGATGAGCCCGCCCATGCTGTGGGCGACGAGATCGACCTTGAGTTCCGGGTCACCGTAGTCGAGCCGGATCGTCTCGATAAGCTGTTCGAGCTCCTGCGCGTGGACCACGTTGTCCTGCCGCCAGTCGTAGGGAAACACGTAATAGCGGCGCTCACCCGGCGGCGCGCGCGTTCCCGGCATCCCGCGGACATACCCTCCGAACTGTTCCAGCGTATTGATGATCGGGCGGTAGATGTCGTGGCCCAGCACCGCATCCGCGAGGTCGTAGGCCTCGAGGTCGTCGCCGCGAACTTTGAGAGTCTGCGGGTCGAAATCGACGGCGAGTCCGCGATAGTCGCTCCACAAGACGTCGGTCCACTTGCCCGGCCAGACCTCGGCGCCGGTGGTACGGTGGCGCAATTTCGACCCGAACAGCCCGGGAATGACGATCACCGGCGTCGTGTCGCCCGGTCCGGTGCCCACACGGTACAGACGGGCGAGGTCCGGCCGGATCGGCATGCTGCACCCGGCAACTGCCAGAATGGCGACGATCGCCAGGAGTCGGGAAGACGAAGGGCGCATGATGGGGCTCCGCCAGGCGAGTCGCGCGGCGCGGACGATCCCTTACAATCCCGCGCATGCGCCTCCTGCGCCTCAGCATCATTTTCTTCGTCGTCCTGAAGTACGGGCTCGACGAGTTCCTCACCGGCCACGAGCGATTTCGCGCCGTGCGGCCGATGGCGCGCGCGCTCACGTTCTGGCGCGACACGTCGGCGCCGCGGGCGTTGCGCCTGCGCCTCGCCCTGGAGGACCTCGGGCCGATCTTCGTCAAGTTCGGCCAGATGCTCTCCACGCGGCGCGACCTCATTCCGCTCGACATCGCCGACGAACTGGCCAGGCTGCAGGACCGCGTGCCGCCGTTTTCGTCGGATGAGGTCATGGCCACGCTCACCCGGGTCTACGGCAAGCCGGTCGACCAGGTGTTCAAGGCGTTCGACCGCGTGCCCGTCGCGAGCGCGTCGGTCGCGCAGGTGCATTTCGCCGAGCTGCCCGACGGCACGCCGGTCGCGGTCAAGGTGCTGCGCCCGAACATCGCGCAGGTGATCGACAAGGACATGTCGCTCTTGCGCTCGGCCGCGACGCTGGTCGAAAAGCTGTGGTCCGACGGCAAGCGCCTGCGGCCGCGCGCGGTCGTTGCCGAATTCGAGAAGACGCTCGCCGACGAACTCGACCTGTCGCGCGAAGCGGCGAACTGCTCGCAGCTCCGCCGCAATTTCCGCAACTCGCCGCTGCTGCAGGTGCCCGCCGTGCATTGGGACTGGAGCAACAGCGAGGTCATGGTCATGGAGCGCATGGCCGGCATCCCGATCGGCCAGGTCGACCGCCTGGTCGAGGCCGGCGTCGATCTCAAGCGTCTTTCGCGCGCCGGGGTCGAGCTCTTCTTCACGCAGGTGTTCCGCGACGGCTACTTCCACGCCGACATGCATCCGGGAAACATCTTCGTAGCGATCGACGGCGCCAACTTCGGCAAGTACATCGCGATGGACTTCGGCATCATGGGCACGCTGTCGGAGCGCGACAAGAGCTACCTCGCGCAGAATTTCCTCGCGTTCTTCCGCCGCGACTACCACCGGGTGGCGACCGCGCACCTCGAGTCGGGCTGGGTGCCGCCGGGCACGCGCGTCGACGAGCTCGAGGCGGAGATCCGCGTCGTGCTGGAGCCCGTGTTCGACCGGCCGTTGTCGGAAATCTCGCTCGGCCGCGTGCTGATGCAGCTCTTTCGCGCGTCGCGGCGGTTCAACATCGAGATCCAGCCGCAACTCGTGCTGCTGCAGAAGACGCTCCTCAATGTCGAGGGACTCGGCCGGCAGCTCGACCCGGCGCTCGACCTGTGGACGACCGCCAAACCCTTCCTCGAGCGCTGGATGGAGGAGCAGATCGGGCCGGCCTCGCTGCGCCGCCGGCTGATCGCCGAGGCGCCGTACATAGTCGCGGCGCTGCCCGAATTGCCGCGGCTCTTCCACCAGTGGCTGCTTTCGCGCCCGCCGGCGCCCGACGACGCGTTGCGCGAGCTCGCCCAGGCGCAGCGCACCCGCAACGGCTTGCTGGGGGTCGTCCTGCTCCTGCTCGCGGCGGCCGTGGCCCTGCTGGTCCTGCGGCCCCTTTAGACCGGACGCACGACTACTTCGAGATCCGGCCGTAGCGCGACGGCGCCAGCGTGGCGACCGTGGCGCAACGGGCGGACGCAGCGCCAACCCCCGCGAGCGGCGCGCGCTTGAGGAAGTCGTTGGCCTCGCCCAGCATCAGCCGCACGAGGTCCTCCAGCACCGGCTCGCCGATCGCCTCGGGTGCGAATTCGAGCGTGACTGGCTCCAATCGGTCGACGTTGCGCAGGTTCACCACGACCACGCCGCGGCCGTAATCGGGGACGAAGCGGACGGCCGCCATGACGGCCGGAACGACGGTGAACACGCCGCGCCGAGCCCGCCGGGCGTCGTCGTGGTCGATCAGGTACGAGAAATCGAGCTGCGCCCCACGCAATCGCTCCTCCATCGCGGCCGCCGCGCCCGGCGGGACTTCGACGCGGATCGGCTGGTCGCCGGCCATCCGGTAATAGAGCTCAAGGCGCTCGATGAGATCGAAACCCGCGAGCACGGCGCGACGATAGGACACGACGCCGCGGTCGTAGCGGGGCGCGGATATGGTGACCGCGCCCGCAAGCGCGAACCTGTGGGCGATCACGGGGCGAATCACCTCGAGGTGCGCGATCGCCTCGTCGAGCCAGCGAAACGCGGCCAGCAGCCGGCGATCGATGTCCCGCAGGTCGCACGCACCGGGTCCTTGCGCCGAAGGATCGGCATCGCGCACCGCCGCCGAACGCTTGCGCAACTCGGCGAGCAACGGCGATGGATGCGAAGCGGGCATGGGTGCCGACTGTAGCGCTCGTCCGGGCCGCGCGCACTACGCCGAACGGCCGACGACCGCGTGCGGCGCCACGGGAAACACCGAGGTTTTGGGCTACAATCCGCCGCTATTCGATCTTGCCGACTGCTCGTCCGATGGCGCTCCTCGAAATCAAGAACGCGACGCGCCGGTTCGGCGACTTCACTGCCGTTGACGGCGTAAGCCTGGCGATCGAGGCCGGCGAATTTTTCACCCTTCTCGGCCCGTCTGGATGCGGGAAGACGACGCTTCTGCGGATGATCGCAGGTTTCGATCTCCCGGATGGCGGCAGCATCCTCCTCAACGGCGTCGATCTCGCGGACCGGCCGCCCGAAGCGCGGCCCGTCCGCACGGTGTTCCAGAGCTACGCGCTGTTCCCGCACATGACGGTGGAAGGCAACGTGGCGTTCCCGCTCCAGATGGCGAAGACGCCAACCGCCGAGATCCCGGGCAGGATAGCGGCGGCGCTGGAGGACGTGCGGCTCCAGGGCTTCGGCAAGCGCTTTCCGCACGAGCTCTCCGGCGGGCAGAAGCAGCGCGTCGCGATCGCCCGCGCGCTCGTTACGCACCCGACCGTGCTGCTGCTCGACGAGCCGCTGGCCGCGCTCGACGCGAAGCTGCGCGAGGACATGCAGATCGAGCTCATCAACCTGCAGAAGGACGTCGGCATCACCTTCGTTTACGTCACGCATGACCAAACCGAGGCGCTCGCGCTGTCACACCGCATTGCGGTGATGAACAAAGGTCGCGTGGAACAACTGGACGAGCCTTTCCGCATCTACGGTTTTCCCCGCTCGCGCTTCGTCGCGGATTTCATCGGCCACTGCAACCTGTTCTCGGGCCCGGTTGCCGCCAACGCCGGAGGAATGGTCACGGTCGACGTTCGCGGCCTGGGTGCGGTGCGCCTGGCCGCGACCTCCGAGCTGGCGCCGGGGAGTCCCGCGACCATTGCACTGCGCCCGGAGCAGATCCGGATCGAGGCAGCGGCGCCAGCGGGTACGTCGGGCAACCATTTCCGGGGTACCGTCGCCGAGCTGCTTTACATGGGAGATGTCACCGTCTATCGCGTCGACACACCCGGCGGGCAGAAGGTCGAGGCACTGCTCGCAAACTCGGCGACGGGCCGCGCCAAGTTGTTCGAGGTCGGCGACGCTGTCGAGATGAGCTGGCCGGTCGCAGCCGGCCATTTCATCGAGGAGTAAGAGTGAGCGAGGCGGGCGAGTGATAACGGGCCAGGGCCCGAAGGGCGCGGCGCC
>JBDTLY010000082.1:0-10021 GCA_039934535.1 Casimicrobiaceae bacterium
TTCTTCATCACCGAGTTGCCGATCTTGCCGGTCTCGGTCGACGCGCCGATCACCGCGACCGCATCCGGCTTCATGATGCGGTTCATGTCGCGGACGATGTCCTCGTGCTTCGGACGGACGCGCGGCGCCGGCGGATTCCAGTCGACGACGATGCGCACGTCGGCCGCGGTCGCGCCCTTGTCGTCCGCGAACACCGGATTCAGGTCCATCTCGGCGATCTCGGGGAAGTCCGCGATGAGTTGCGACACGCTCCGGATCACGCCCGCGAGCGCCGCTCGGTTCACGCCCTTCGCGCCGCGCACGCCCTTCAGGATCTCGGCTGCGGCAATCCCGTCCAGCATCGACAGTGCGTCGTCCTTCGACGCGGGCGCCAAGCGGAACGTGATGTCCTTCATCACTTCGACCAGCACGCCGCCGAGCCCGAACGCGACCAGCTTGCCGAACGACGGGTCGGTCACGGCGCCGATGATCACTTCCTGGCCGCCGCCGACCATCTGCTGGACCTGCACGCCGGCGAGCTCCGCCTTGCGGTTGTATTTCTTCGCGTTGGCCATGATCGTCGCGAAGCCCTTCTTCGCCTCCGCCGCGGTCTTCACGCCGACCAGCACGCCGCCGGCTTCGGTCTTGTGCAGGATCTGCGGCGAGACGATCTTGAGCACGACGGGATAGCCCATCGCGCTCGCGATCTTCGCGGCCTGCGCCGGCGTGGTCGCGACCCCTTCCTTCGGCACCGGGATGCCGTACGCGTCGCAGACTGCCTTGCCTTCGGGCGCGGTGAGCGAGGTGCGGCCGTCGGCCTTGACGCGATCGAGGATGCGCCGGACTTCCTTCTTGTCGTTCGCCATCTTGATTCCCCTAAGTAGGGTCAGACTCGACTTTTCAGTCTGCTCCCGGTTGTTTTCAACGCCAATCGCGAAAAGTCGAGTCTGACCCTAGATTGCTTTTTCGGCGCGCAGCGTCGCGATTTCGTCTTTGGCGAAGCCCAGCTCGGCCAGCACTTCGTCGGTGTGCTCGCCAAGGAGCGGCGAGCGCGTCACGTCGGTGGCGCTGTCCGACATCTTGATCGGATTGCCCACCGTCAGGTACTTGCCGCGCGTCGGGTGGTCGACCTCGACCACGGTCCCGGTTTTGCGCAGCGACGGTTCCTCCGCGATTTCCTTCATCGACAGAATCGGGCCGCACGGAATGTCGTGCTTGTTGAGGATGTCCATCGCCTCGAACTTCGTTTTCGTCTTGGTCCACTCCTCGATCTGGCCGAAGATCTCCATCAGGTGCGGCAGCCGCGCCTTCGGCGTTGCGTACCGCTCGTCGGTGAGCCACTCCGGCCTGCCGATCACCTCGCAGATGTCCTTCCAGACCGGCGCCTGCGTGATGAAGTAGATGTACGCGTTGGGGTCGGTCTCCCAGCCCTTGCATTTAAGGATCCAGCCCGGCTGGCCGCCGCCCGACGCGTTGCCGGCGCGCGGCACGGCATCGAGGAACTTGCCGTTTGGATACTGCGGGTACTCTTCCATCACTTTCGTCCGGTCCAGTCGCTGCTGGTCGCGGAGCTTGACGCGGCACAGGTTCAGCACGCCGTCCTGCATCGCCGCGAGCACGCGCTGGCCGCGGCCCGACGTGTTGCGCTGGTAGAGCGCGGCGACGATGCCGAGTGCGAGGTGCAATCCGGTGCCGGAATCGCCGATCTGCGCGCCGGTCACCATCGGCGGGCCGTCGTCGAAACCGGTGGTCGATGCCGATCCGCCCGCGCATTGGGCGACGTTCTCGTACACCTTGCAGTCCTCGTACGGGCCGGGCCCGAAGCCCTTGACCGAGGCCATGATCATCCGCGGATTGAGCGCCTGGATGCGCTCCCAGGTGAAGCCCATCCGGTCGAGCGCGCCCGGCGCGAAGTTCTCGACCAGCACGTCGCAGTGCTTGACCAGCGACTCGAGGATCGCCTTGCCTTTTGCGTGCTTGGCGTCGACGGTGATCGAGCGCTTGTTGTGGTTCAGCATCGTGAAATAGAGGCTGTCCACGTTCGGAATGTCGCGCAACTGCCCGCGCGTGATGTCGCCCTCGCCCGCGCGCTCCACCTTGATGACGTCGGCGCCGAGCCACGCGAGGAGCTGCGTGCACGTCGGTCCCGACTGCACGTGCGTGAAGTCCAGGATGCGGACGCCGTCCAATGCCTTGCCCATTGCGTTCCCCCGTGCAGGTTTCTTATGCAGGTTTCTTTTTCGCGGACGGATTGAGACTCGTGATGCGGCCGCTTTCCGTGCCGCCGCCCTCGTCGATGACCGCGTTGATGAGCGTGGGCCGTCGCGACCGAAACGCCTCTTCCATCGCGCGGCGCAGCTCGTCCGGTGTCTTGACGTGGGCGCCCACGCCGCCCCACGCCTCCATCATCTTGTCGTAGCGGGCATCTTTCACGAACACGAGCGGTGAAGGATCGGGACCGCCCGTGGGGTTCTTCTCGTCGCCGCGATATACGCCGTTGTTGTTCATGATGACGATGCACACGGGCAGGTTGTAGCGGCAGATCGTTTCGGTCTCCATGCCGGAGAAGCCGAAGGCGCTGTCGCCTTCGACGGCGATCACTTGCTGGCCGGTCACCACGGCGGCAGCCACGCTGTAGCCCATGCCGACACCCATGATGCCCCACGTGCCGACGTCGATCCGCTTGCGCGGCTTGTACATGTCCACGATGCTGCGGGTGAAGTCGAGCGCGTTGGCGCCTTCGTTGACGAGCACGGCATCCGGGTTGGCCTTGACGATGTCGCGCACCACGTTGAGCGCGCTTTGGTAGCTCATCGGCGCGGGATTCTTCGCGAGCGTCTCGGCCATCTTCGCGACGTTCTTGGTCTTGCGCTCGTTGATGGCGTCGATCCACTCTACAGGCGGCTTCCCAAAGTTCGCGCCGATTTCGCTAAGCATGGCCGAAACGCAGGAGCCGATGTCGCCGACCAGCGGCGCCTCGATCCGCACATTGCTGTCGGCTTCCTGCGGCGAGATGTCGATCTGCACGAACTTCTGGCCGCCCCAGGCCTTCGCCGTCGCGCCGCCCCAGGTCTTGCCCTTGCCTTGCGACAGCAGCCAGTTGAGGCGCGCGCCGATCAGCATCACGACGTCGGCCTCGGGGAGCACGTACGAGCGCGCGGCGGACGCGGACTGCTCGTGCGTGTCGGGCAGCAGGCCCTTGGCCATCGACATCGGCAGGTACGGGATGCCGGTCTTCTCGACCAGCGCGCGGATGTCGGCATCGGCTTGCGCGTACGCCGCGCCCTTGCCGAGGATGATCAGCGGTTTTTTCGCACTCTTCAGAAGTTCGACGGCGCGCTTCACTGCCTCGGGCGCGGGAATCTGGCGGGGCGCGGCATCCACCACTTTGATGAGCGAGTTCTTGCCCGCGACCGCGTCCATCGCCTGGGGGAAGAGCTTCGCCGGCAGGTCGAGGTAGACGCCGCCGGGACGGCCTGACACGGCGGCGCGGATCGCGCGCGCGACGCCCACGCCGATGTCCTCGGCATGCAGCACGCGGAACGCCGCCTTGCACAGCGGCTTGGCGATCGCGAGCTGGTCCATCTCCTCGTAGTCGCCCTGCTGCAGGTCGACGATCTCGCGCTCCGAAGACCCGCTGACGAGGATCATCGGGAAGCAGTTGACGGTCGCATGGGTGAGCGCTGTGACGCCGTTGAGAAAGCCGGGCGCCGACACGGTGAGGCAGATCCCGGGTTTTTGCGTGAGGAAGCCGGCAATCGACGCGGCATAACCGGCGTTCTGCTCATGCCGGAACGAGATCACGCGCAAGCCGGACGCCTGCATGCGGCGCGTGAGATCGGTGATCGGGATGCCGGGCAGGCCGAAGATCGTATCGATGCCGTTCAGCTTGAGGGCTTCGATGACGAGCTGGAAGCCGTCGATATCCTCTGCTGGGCGATTGATCTCGCCCACGCCAGCGGTTTTGGTGGCAGCGTCGTTCATGCTTTTCTCCGTGGTCCGTGCATCGCGCTTGCAGTAGTGATATCTTGCATAACGTATTTCGTATACCAGCGAATGTCAACGGATATTTTTTGATTGAATATCAATAACTTGAGCGGTTGTTCGCTTGGCTCCGCGAGAGCGGGGAACCGGGAGTAGACGATGTCCACGGTAACGGCAGTCGAAAACGCGGCGCCCCCGCTGGCGCTGAAGCGCCTCTGCGCTAACGTCAGCTTTCGCGACCAGGCCTACGCCGCCCTGAAGCAGGCGATCCTCGACGCGGACATCTACGGCCAGCCGGAGGAGATCAAGCTCGACGAGCGCCAGCTGGGCGCGGCGCTCGGGGTCAGCCGCACGCCGATCCGCGAAGCGATGACGCTGCTGGAGCAGGAAGGCTTCCTGCGCACGGAGCCGCGCCGCGGCGTATTCATCGTGCGCAAGACGAAAAAGCAGATCGTCGAGATGATCGAGATGTGGGCGGCGCTGGAGAGCATGGCCGCGCGGCTTGCGACGATCAACGCGTCGGACGAGGACATCGGCGCACTGCGCCACATGTTCGACGAGTTCAACACGTCGACGCCGGCCGAGCACATCGACGAGTACTCGGATGCCAACATCGCGTTCCACCAGGCGATCATCCGACTGTCGGGCTCGCACCTGATGGGCCAGACCATCGAGAACCTGTTCATACACGTGCGCGCGATACGCCGGATGACGATCTCGCAGAACGACCGCGCCGCCCGCTCGATCGTCGACCACATGCGCATCATCGAGGCCCTGGAGCGGCGCGATACGGAGCTCGCGGAGCGCCTCGTCCGCCAGCATTCGCTCGATCTCGCGGCGCACGTCGAGAAGCATTGCGATTTCCTTGACTAGCATGAACGCGACGATCGGCACCGCGACGATCGACACCTCCCGCCTCGGGAAGCGCGGCAAGGTGCGCGGCCACCTGAAGGGGCGGCAGGTCGACCCGCAGGCGGCGGCGGACATCGCGGCCCTGCTGGGGTCGGCGCCGCGGCGTCCCGACCTTCTGATCGAGCATCTGCACCGGATCCAGGATCGATACGGCTGCATGCGCGCCGCGCACATCGTCGCGCTCGCCGCCGAGATGAAGCTCGCGATGACGGAAGTCTACGAAGTCGCGACGTTCTACCATCACTTCGACGTGATCGACGACGACGAGGCCGCGCCGCCGCCCGTCACCGTGCGCATCTGCGAGACGCTCTCCTGCGCGATGGCCGGCGCGGTGGCATTGCGCACGGCGGTGGAAGCAGCGAGCGGCGCCAACGTGCGCGTCATCGGCGCGCCATGCATCGGCCGGTGCGAGCACGCGCCGGCGGCGGTCGTCGGCCGAAATCCGGTCGACCGGGCAACGCCGCAGGCGATCGCGGCGGCCATCGCCGGCGATCGGCTCGCGCCCAGGATTCCGCGATACATCGACCTGGCGGCCTACCGCGCAAGCGGCGGCTACCAGACGCTGGCGGCATGCGTGGCGGGCGAGCGCGCGGTCGACTCGGTGCTTGCCGCGATGGAGGATTCCGGGCTGCGCGGACTTGGCGGCGCCGGTTTTCCCACGGGACGCAAGTGGCGCATCGTGCGCAACGAGCCCGCGCCGCGCCTGATGGCCGTCAACATCGACGAGGGCGAGCCCGGAACGTTCAAGGACCGCCACTTCCTCGAGCGCGACCCGCATCGTTTCGTCGAGGGAATGCTGATCGCCGCGTGGGCCACCGGCATCGGTGAAATCTACGTCTACCTCCGCGACGAATATGCGGCGTGCCGGACGATCCTCGAGCGCGAGATCGCCGCACTCGAGGCAGCGCCCCCATGCGAGCTGCCGCGCATCCATATGCGTCGCGGGGCCGGCGCCTACATCTGCGGCGAGGAATCCGCGATGATCGAATCGATCGAGGGCAAGCGCGGGATGCCGCGGCTGCGGCCGCCGTATGTCGCGCAGGTCGGATTGTTCGGCCGCCCGACGCTCGAGCACAACATGGAAACGCTGCACTGGGTGCGCGACGTGCTGGAGAAGGGCGCCGCGTGGTTTGTCGGCCACGGCCGCAACGGCCGCAAGGGCCTGCGTTCGTTCTCGGTGTCCGGTCGCGTGGTAAAACCAGGCGTGCACATCGCGCCCGCCGGCATCACCGTGCGCGAGCTGATCGGAGAATTCTGCGGCGGCATGCTGCCTGGGCACGAGTTTTACGCCTATCTTCCCGGCGGCGCATCGGGCGGGATCCTGCCGGCGTCGATGGGCGACATCCCGCTCGACTTCGACACGCTGCAGCCGCACGGCTGCTTCATCGGCTCCGCGGCAGTCATCGTGCTGTCGGAGCACGACCGCGCGCGCGACGCGGCGCTCAACATGATGCGATTCTTCGCCGACGAGTCCTGCGGCCAATGCACGCCGTGCCGCGTGGGCACCGAAAAGGCGGTCGGATTGATGGAGAGCGAGCGCTGGGACACGGCGCTCCTGGGCGAGCTGTCGCAGGCGATGGCCGACGCCTCGATCTGCGGGTTGGGACAGGCGGCGCCGAATCCGATCGCGTGCGTGATCAAGTATTTCCCGGGGGAGATCGCATGAGGATGGCGGCGAAGCGGCGCATGTCGGCCGGGAGCGCATGGGCCGCGCCCTCCGTCGCGGGTGGCACGCCGAGGGAGGCGTTGGGTCGACGACCGAAGGCGTGCCGGGTACCCGCAGGAGGGCGATTGCGGCCCCCTAAGCGACAGGACGGCATGCGTCGCTTCGATCGAAACCGCGCGCGCGTACGGCCGCGGATCGGGAGCACATCGGCATGAACGCCCCCGAAATGCTGCTGTTCAAGCTGAACGGCGCGGAGGTCGAGGCGCGCGCCGGCGAGACGATCATCGAGGTGGCCGATCGCATCGGCGTCGAGATCCCGCGCCTGTGCTATTCGCCGGGAATGCGTCCCGACGGCAACTGCCGCGCCTGTGTCGTGGAAATCAAGGGCGAGCGCGTGCTGGCGCCGTCGTGTTGCCGCGCCCCCGCGCCCGGTATGGAAGTGTCGACGGAATCGGTGCGCGCGAAGGCTTCGCAGAAGATGGTGGTCGAGCTCCTGGCCTCCGACATGCCGGAGCGCGTCTACAAACCCGATTCGGAATTCGAGCATTGGCGCCGAAGGCTCGGCGTCGGCAAACCGCGCTTTCCGACGCGCGCGCAACCGGCGGCCGATATTTCGCATCCGGCCATGGCGGTCAACTTAGACGCCTGCATCCAGTGCACGCGTTGCGTGCGCGCGTGCCGCGAGGAGCAGGTCAACGACGTCATCGGCTACGCGTTTCGCGGCGCGCATTCGAAGATCGTCTTCGACCTCGACGACCCGATGGGCGCATCGACGTGTGTGGCCTGCGGCGAATGCGTGCAGGCGTGCCCGACCGGCGCGCTCGCCCCCGCGCATGATGCTTATCTGGCGCCGGTCGACAAGAAAGTGTCGTCGGTATGCCCGTATTGCGGTGTCGGCTGCCAGCTCACCTATCACGTCAAGGACAACGCGATCGTCCGCGTCGAAGGCCGCGACGGGCCTGCCAACCACGAGCGGCTGTGCGTCAAGGGGCGCTTCGGCTTCGACTATGTTAGCCATCCGCAGCGGTTGAAGAAGCCGCTGATCCGCAAGCCAGGTTTTCCGAAATCGGCGGATTTCGTCATGGACCCGGCGAATCCGCTGGCGGTGTTCCGCGAAGCGAGCTGGGACGAGGCGCTGGCGCTGGCCGGCGGCACGCTCGCGAAGATTCGCGACGAGCGCGGCGGCGGCGCGCTGGCCGGGTTCGGCTCCGCCAAGTGCAGCAACGAGGAGGCGTACCTGTTCCAGAAGCTCGTGCGCACGGGTTTCGGCTCGAACAACGTCGACCATTGCACGCGCCTGTGTCACGCGTCGAGTGTCGCCGCGCTGCTCGAAGGCATCGGCTCGGGCGCCGTGTCCAATCCGGTCATGGACGTGATGCAGGCGGAGGTCGTGCTGCTGATCGGCGCCAATCCGGTGGTCAACCATCCGGTCGCCGCGACGTGGATCAAGAACGCCGTCAAGCGCGGCACGAAACTGATCCTGTGCGAGCCGCGGCGCTCGGAACTCGCGCGCCACGCCGCGTATTTCCTGCAGTTGAAGCCGGACACCGACGTCGCGCTGCTCAACGCGATGATGCACACGATCGTCGAGGAAGGGCTCGCGGCCGAAAGCTTTGTCGCCGATCGCACGAGCGGCTACGCCGGGATCGTGGAAAACGTCGCCGGCCACAGCCCGGAAGCGATGGCGCCAGTATGCGGAATTCCGGCGGCCACGATCCGCGAGGTCGCGCGCCTCTTTGCGAAGTCGCGCGGCTCGATGATCCTGTGGGGAATGGGCATCTCGCAGCACGTGCACGGCACCGACAACGCCCGCTGCCTCATCGCGCTGTCGCTGATGACGGGCCAGGTCGGCCGGCCCGGCGCGGGGCTGCACCCGCTGCGCGGCCAGAACAACGTGCAGGGCGCGAGCGATGCGGGGCTGATCCCGATGATGTATCCCGATTACCGGCGCGTGGATAACGGCGACGCGCGCGGCCGCTTCGAAGCGCTGTGGGGCGTGGACCTCGACCCGACGCCCGGCCTCACGGTGGTCGAGATCATGGACGCAGTGCATGCCGGCAAGATCAGCGGCATGTACATCATGGGCGAGAACCCGGCGATGTCGGACCCCGACGTCAGCCATGCGCGCCAAGCGCTCTCCGAGCTCGAGATGCTGGTCGTGCAGGACATCTTCCTCACCGAAACCGCGTATCTTGCCGATGTCATCCTGCCCGCGTCGGCGTTTCCCGAAAAGGGCGGAACGTTCACCAACACGGACCGGCTGGTTCAACTGGGCCGGCAGGCGCTCGAACCTCCCGGCGAGGCGCGGCAGGACCTGTGGATCATCGTCGAGATGGCGAAGCGGCTCGGCCTCGATTGGAACTACGCGCACCCGAGCGAAGTGTTCGACGAAATGCGCAAGGCGATGCCGTCGATCGCCGGCATCACGTGGGACCGGCTCGAGCGCGAGCACGCGGTCACTTACCCGTGCGAGAAAGTGGGCGATCCGGGGCAGCGCGTCGTGTTCACCGAGCAGTTTCCGACGGCAAGCGGCCGGGGACGCTTCGTGCCCGCGACGGTGATCCCCGCGGCGGAGCGGCCCGATGATGCGTATCCCTTCGTGCTGATCACGGGGCGCCAGCTCGAACATTGGCACACCGGCAGCATGACGCGGCGTACCGTGGTGCTCGATGCCATCGAGGCGAATCCGGTGGCCTCGATGCATTCGGCCGACCTCGAGCGGCTCCGCGTGAGCGCGGGCGGGATGATCACCGTTGGCTCGCGCCGCGGCAGCGTGTCGCTGCATGCGCGGGCGGATGACGGCACGCCGCGCGGGGCCGTGTTCATTCCGTTCTGCTATTACGAGGCGGCGGCGAACCTGCTCACGAATCCGGTGCTCGACCCGTTCGGCAAGATTCCGGAATTCAAGTATTGCGCGGTCCGGGTGACCGCGGGCGGTACGCCGAGCGAGAGCCCGGGCTACGACAACGCGATTCGCGCGGTCGTGTAGGACCCGCGGCGCGCGGTCTCAGCGGCCGCGCGCGCGGGCTACCAGCTTCGAGACCAGCGGCCAGAACAGCATCACGAGTGCGAGCCCGGTGATGCCGCCGACGAGGGCGTTCGAGAAAAAGACGCTGACGTCGCCCTGCGAGATCAGCATCGACTGGCGGAACGAATCCTCGGCGCGATCGCCGAGAACGAGCGCCAGCACCAGCGGCGCCAGCGGATAGTCGAGCTTCTTGAACACGTAGCCGATGACGCCGAACGCGAGCATGAACCAGACGTCGAGCATGGCGCCATGCACGGTGTAGGCGCCGATCGCGCAGATCACGATGATGATCGGAGCGATGATCGAGAAGGGCACCCGCAGGATCGCGGCAAAGAGCGGCACGCAGGTCAGCACGATGATGAGGCCCGCGAGGTTCCCGAGATACATGCTCGCGATGAGGCCCCAGACGAAGTCCTTCTGCTCGACGAACAGCAGCGGCCCCGGCTGCAGGC
>JBDTLY010000083.1:0-9991 GCA_039934535.1 Casimicrobiaceae bacterium
CACCGGCAAGGTGCGCGGGCTCTACTGCACCGAGTACGACATCCACGACTTGAAGTCGACCGAGCAGGCGCTCGCCGCCCGCGAGGAGCAGCTGCGCCTGTTCACGGACAACATTCCGGAACCCGTCGTCTATCTCGACGCCGACAGGAAATACACGTTCGTCAACGAGTCGTTCCTGCAGCTCAACGGGCTCAATCGCGACGAGGTGATCGGCAAGCCGTCCGAGGAAGTGATCGGCCTCGAGGCCACGCAGGCGCTGGCGCCGTTCCACGACCGCGCATTCGCCGGCGAGACGCTGATCTATGAGCGGGCGCTCGAGGATGCGAGCGGCCGCATGCGGTGGATCCGCGGGCGAATGGTTCCCGACCACGCGTACAACGGCCGCATCCAGGGCATCTACGTCGTCAGCCACGACATTACCGACCTGAAGGAAGCGCAGGACGCCCTCGCGGCGCGCGAATCGCAGCTGCGCGTCATCATGGACGGCGTGCCGGCGCCGGTCGCGTACATCGATCGCGACGAGCACTGCCACTACGTCAACCGGACCTTTCTGCAGTACTTCGGCCTGACCGCCGAGCAGGTCGGCGAGCTTCGCCTGCGCGACGTCGTCGGCCACGGCATCTACCAGAGCGCGCAGGCGATGCTGTCGCGCGCCCTCGAAGGCGAGCCGACGGCGTTCGACCGGCTGGTGCCGGGCGCCAACGGTGTGCGCCGCTGGATGACGATCCGCGTCGTGCCGGATGCCGGGCCGTCGGGCGAAGTGCACGGCGCGTTCGTGCTGATGAACGACATCCACGGCTTGAAGCAGGCGCAGGAAGCGTTGCGCGCCTCGGAAGCCGAATTGCGCCTCATCATGGACAACGTGCCGGCGCGGGTCGCCTACATCGACACCGAAAACCGGTTCCGCTTTCTCAATCGCCACAACGAGGAATGGCTGGGCGAGAGCCGCAAGGACCTGACGGGACGCAAGGTCGCCGAGGTCATCGGCGACGAGCGTTTCGCGCAGCTGCAACCGCTGCTCGCGCGCGTGCTTAAAGGCGAGGTCGTCGCGACCGAGCAGATGCTGGTGCAGCCCTCGGGCGATCCGCGCTGGGAAGCGATTCACTACGCGCCCAACCGCGACGGCGAAGGCAAGGTGATCGGCATCTACGCAGTGCACACCGACATCCACGACCAGAAGAATAATGAGGATGCGCTGCGCCGCGCCAACTGGATGCTGTCGTCGCACATCAGCAACACGCCGCTCGCGGTGCTGGAGTGGGACCGCGATTTCCGGCTTGTCCGCTGGTCGCCGCAGGCCGAGAACATTTTCGGCTGGGTCGCCGACGAAGTGCTCGGGATGCGCATCGAGGACAACGCGCTCCTGCACGAGGCGGACCGCGAAGCGCTCGCCGGCGTGCTGGAGTCGCTCACCAGCGGCGAGGAACCGCGCGCGACGGGCCTCACGCGCAACAACCGCAAGGGCGGCGACACGATCTGGTGCGAGTGGTACCACTCGGCTCTGCTCGACGCCGACGGCAAGATCGCGTCGATCCTCTCGTTCGTGCAGGACGTGTCGTCGCGGATCCAGGCCGAGGAGCGGCTCCAGTACATGGCCACGCGTGACGCGCTGACGGGCCTCCCGAACCGGCTGCTGCTGCACGAGCGGCTGACGCAGGCGATCGCGCAGGCGAAGCGCGGGGGCCGTCGCGTCGGCGTGCTGTTCATCGACCTCGACCGCTTCAAGAACGTCAACGACACGCTGGGTCACCGGATCGGCGACGAGCTTTTGAAGGGCGTGACGAAGGCGCTGTCGACGGCGCTGCGCGAGTCCGACCTGCTGGCGCGTCTCGGCGGCGACGAGTTCATGGTGATCGTCGAGGACTTCGACGAGCCCGCGGTGCTCGGTCGCATCGCGCAGAAGCTGCTCGACGCGATCGCGCAGCCGTTCAGGATCGAGAATCACGACATCTACGTGACTTCGTCGATCGGCATCAGCGTCTATCCCGACGACTCCGACGACCCCGAGGAGCTCCTGAAGCACGCGGACGTCGCGATGTACCGCTCGAAGGAGCTCGGGCGCAACACATATCAGTTCCTCGACGCCGACCTCGCGCAGCGGCGCCTGAAGCAGCACACGCTGGAAAGCGCGCTGCGCACCGCGTTGAAGGACGAGGTGCTCGAGCTGCACTACCAGCCGGTGGTGCGGATCGCCGACAACACCGTCGTGGGCGCGGAGGCGCTGCTTCGCTGGAACGATCCTGAGCACGGGAACGTGCCGCCGCAGGTGTTCATCCCGCTCGCCGAGGAATCGGGCCTCATCCACGCGCTCGGCGAATGGGTGCTGAAGACTGCCGCGAAGCAATGCGTCGCCTGGCGCAACGTCGGGATGCCGCTCACCATTTCGGTCAACCTCTCTGCGCGGCAGTTCTATCGCGACGATCTCGCGCAGCGCATCTCCGAAATCGTGAAGAGCGTCGGCTGCCAGCCGTCATGGATCGAGCTCGAGGTCACGGAGACGAGCCTGATGCACGATCTCGACGCGATCCGCAAGGTGCTGCATCAGCTGCGCGGGGAAGGCTTCACGGTCGCGATCGACGACTTCGGAACGGGCTACTCGTCGCTGACGCACCTCAAGCACTTCCCGATCGACACGCTGAAGATCGATATCTCGTTCATCGCCGACCTCGAGACCGACCCCGGCGACGCCGCGATCACCGAGGCGATCATCGGCCTCGCGCGCGGTCTCAACCTCAAGGTCGTCGCCGAGGGCGTGGGCACGAAGGCGCAGCTCGAATTCCTGCACGCGCGCGGCTGCCACTGTTTCCAGGGCTTCTGGTTCAGCAAGCCGCTGCCGCACCAGGATTTCGCCGACCTCGTCGCGTCGATGGGAAAGTAAGCAAGTAAGCTAGAGCGTCTCCAGCCAGCGCAGGATCGCGCGGGCGGGGGTTTCCCAGCGTCGCTCCAGCATCATCATGTGCGCGAGTCCCGGCAGGATGGTCGCCTCGACGCCGTGATGGCGGGCGGTGGCGTGCACGTCGTCGGGCGCGCAAATGCGATCGCCGGCGGCGCCCAGCACGATGAGCGGGGTGTCCCCGCGCTCGGGCAGGACCCAGTGCAGCCGCAGCGACAGGTCCATCAAGGCGCGCGGCGATTCGATGCAGAAGTGCCGCGTCGCTTCGGCCAGGATCGCCGGCTCGACGTCGTCGCTGAAGTAGTACGGCCGCAGCGTCTCCAGGACGTGGACGGACAGGCGCGTCGGATCGAACTGCATCAGCTGCATGAGCGTATCGGGTCGTTCCGCCGCGAGCCGCCCGGCGATTCCCACGAGGCCCGACGGCGGCACCGGCGCCATGAGCGCGACGGCGCGCAACGGGCGCGTCGCGAGCAGCCGTTCGCAGACGGCGGCGCCCATCGAGTGCCCGATCAGCACCGGCGGCGCCGGCAATTGCGCCATGACATGCTCGACATCGGCCGCGTAATCGTCGAGCCCGACGACGAATAGCGAGTCGTGCCCGCCCGATTTGCCGTGCCCGCGCAGCGACAACGCATGCGCGGCGTAGCCCTGGCGCGCGAACCACGGCAGGAAATGCGCATCCCAGAACCAGCTGTCGCTGTAGCCGCCGTGCACGAACAGCAGCGGCGGCTTCTTGCGCTTGCCCTTGCCGTTGCTTCGGGCCGGCTTGCGCGTGCGCAATTCGATTTGCAGCTCGACGGGGAGCATGGAGGAAGGCGCCGTGGCGTTATTCGGGTTTTTGGAACAGGCGGCGCAAGCCGCGGGAACGGACAGCGGATTCGGCGGCGCGTGCTACGATGCGCGCCCTATGCGTGCCCCTCCCGGCAAGGTCGTCATTCTGCCAGAAACAGAGGCGTCCGCCGCGTACGATCCCGATTGCCGCCGCTGCCCGCGCCTCGCATCGTTCCTCGACGAGGTGCGCGCGAAGCATCCCGGCTATTTCTGCCGTCCGGTGCCGCCCTTTGGCGCGCCCGACGCGCGGCTGGTGATCGTCGGCCTCGCGCCGGGGATGCACGGCGCCAACGCGAGTGGCCGGCCGTTCACCGGCGATTACGCGGGCATCCTGCTCTACGAGACATTGCATGCGCGCGGTTTCGCGACGCAGGCGCTCGCGACGTCGTGTGACGACGGTCTCGTGCTGATCGATTGCCGGATCACCAACGCCGTGAAGTGCCTGCCACCCGCCAACAAGCCGCTGCCGGCCGAAGTGCGCGAGTGCAATGGGTTTCTGGCCGCGGACCTGGCGGCACTGCCCGCGCGGGGCGCGATCCTTGCGCTGGGGCGCATCGCGCACGACGCGACGCTGCGGGCGCTCCGCCTGCGGCCGTCGTCGTTCGCGTTTGCGCACGGCGCGCAACATGCGCTCGACAACGGTGCGCTGCTGTTCGACAGTTACCATTGCAGCCGCTACAACACCAACACGAGGCGTCTCACGACGGCGATGTTCAACGACGTGTTCGAAGACATCGCGCGTCACCTTGGGCGCTCGGCCAGGGCCGCGGCATGAGCAAAGTGTCGCGCCTGTCGAAAGTGACAACCCCGGGTCCGGCGGAGCCGGTGCCGGCGCCCACGCTCGACATGTCGGAGCTTCTGCGATCGCTCCCGCATCGGCCCGGCGTGTACCGGATGTACGACGCCGCCGGCGACACGCTCTACGTCGGCAAGGCGCGCGACCTGAAGAAGCGGGTCTCGAGCTATTTCCAGAAAAACGCGCATGAGACGCGGATCATGGTGATGCTCTCACAGGTCGCGCGCGTCGAGACCACCGTGACGCGGTCAGAAGGCGAGGCGCTGCTGCTCGAGAACAATCTGATCAAGGCCGAGGAGCCGCGCTACAACATCATCTTCCGCGATGACAAGAGCTATCCGTATGTCTGCCTCACCGGCGATCCGTTCCCGCAGCTGCGCTTCCATCGCGGCAAGCTCGACCGGCAGAACCGCTACTTCGGGCCCTTTCCCAGCGCGGGCGCGGTGCGCGAGGGGATGGCGCTGTTGCAGAAAGTCTTCCAGCTGCGCACTTGCGAGAACACCGTGTTCGCGAACCGCTCGCGGCCGTGCATGCTGCACCAGATCCAGCGCTGCAGCGCGCCGTGCGTCGGCCTCGTGAGCGCGGCCGATTACCGCGACGACGTGCAAAGCGCCGTCCTGTTCCTGCAGGGGAAGGCGGGCGAAGTTCTGGTGCAGCTCAAGGCGCTGATGGACGGGGCTTCGGGTGCGCTCGAGTTCGAGCGCGCGGCGCGGCTGCGCGACAAGATCACTCGGCTCACCCAACTGCAGGCGCGGCAGTTCGTCGAGAGCGCGACCGCCGGCGACATCGACGTGGTCGCGGCGGCGGTGGAGCAGGGCCTGGTCGCGGTCAACGTGGTGATGGTCCGCGGCGGACGCCACGTCGGCGACCGCACGTTCTTTCCGCAGCATGCCGACGCCGAGCAGCTCCCGGAGGTCGTCCCCGCGTTTCTCGAGCAGCACTACGTCGAGCGTCCGGTGCCGCCGACCATCGTGGTGCCCGAGGCCATTGACCATGCCGCGCTGGCCGAAGTGCTGACGGCACAAGCGGGGCAGCGCGTCGAGATCGTCGGCAATCCCGGCGGCGAGCGGCGCGTATGGCTGCAGATGGCGCTGCAGAATGCGGGCTTCGCGATCCGCCAGAAGCTCGCGCAAAAAGCCACGCAGGACGACCGGCTCGCCGCACTGCAGGCGGCGCTCGGCCTGCCCGCATCGGCGCAGCGCATCGAGTGCTTCGACGTCTCGCATACGATGGGCGAGCGCGCCGTCGCGTCCTGCGTGATCTTCGACCGCCTCGCGATGCAGACGGGCGAGTACCGCCGCTTCAACGTCACGCCCGCGCAGGGCGGCGACGACTATGCGGCGATGCGCGAGGCGCTGACGCGGCGCTGCGCGCGAATCGTGGCCGGCGAATATCCGGCGCCGGACCTCCTTGTCATGGACGGCGGCAAGGGCCAGGTCGCGGTCGCCGCCGACGTGCTGGCGGAGCAGGGCCTGCACGACACGCGGCTGATCGGCATCGCCAAGGGACCCGAGCGCAAGGCCGGCGAAGAGGACATCGTGTTTCCCGACCGTGCTGCCGTTCTGAACCTACCGCCCGACCATCCGGGGTTGCACCTGCTGCAGCAGATTCGCGACGAAGCGCACCGTTTCGCGATCCAGGGCCATCGCGCGCGGCGGGCCAAGGCGCGGACGACGTCGACGCTGCAGGAAATCGACGGGATCGGCGCCCGGAAGCGCCAGGCGCTGCTCGCGCATTTCGGCGGGTTGAAGGGCGTACAGGCCGCCGGTGTGGACGACCTCACTCGGGTGCCCGGCATCAGCCGCGCGCTGGCGGAGCGGATCTTTGCGCAA
This sequence comes from Casimicrobiaceae bacterium, assembly GCA_039934535.1. Lineage (GTDB taxonomy): Bacteria > Pseudomonadota > Gammaproteobacteria > Burkholderiales > Casimicrobiaceae > CAIWHR01. The sequence goes on from JBDTLY010000083.1 coordinate 6,356, forward strand.
CTCCACTAACAGTACCCAACCGTTATTCCCGCGCAGGCGGGAATCCAGTGCCTTTGATCGCTTGACGTTCGGAAAACGGGCACAACGTCACTGGGTCCCCGCCTTCGCGGGGACGACGACAAGCGAGCGCGGTAGAATCAAACAATGCCGCTGAACGTTCCGATACTTCTCACGTGGCTGCGGATCGTGCTGATCCCGGTGTTCGTGGCCGTCTATTACCTGCCGGATGCGTGGCTCACGCCCGCGACCCGGAACTGGACCGCGATGTGGATTTTCGCGGCGGCGGCGATCACCGACTGGCTCGACGGCTGGCTCGCGCGGCGATGGGGCGTGACCACGGCCTTCGGCGCGTTCCTCGACCCGGTGGCCGACAAGCTGATGGTCGCCGCGGCGCTGATCGTGCTCGTCTGGCTCGGCCGCGCGGAGACCTACCTTGCGATCATCATCATCGGCCGCGAGATCGCGATCTCGGCGTTGCGCGAATGGATGGCGGAGCTGGGCCAGCGCAAGAGCGTGGCCGTCGCTTTCATCGGCAAGCTGAAGACGGTCGCGCAGATGACCGCGATCATCGCGCTGCTCTTGCACGAGCCTTTGATCCCGGGGATTCCGACGCCGCTGATCGGCACCGTCGCGTTATGGGTTGCCGTTATCCTGACGCTGTGGTCGATGTTCCACTACCTTCGGCTTGCCGCGCCGCATCTCGGCGAGCCGCCGACCTGATCTAATCGGCCGCCCCGACCACCTCGAGTCGATTCGCGCGGTGGCGCGCGCCGAAAACCACGATCTCCGCAGGCTGCACCGGGCGGCTGAAGTAGAAGCCCTGGATCTCGTCGCAATTCCGCTCGCGCAGGAACTTCACCTGCTCCTTCGTCTCCACGCCTTCGGCGATCACCTTGAGGCGCAGGCTGTGCGCCATCGCGATCACCGCGGACACGATCGCGGCGTCGTCGGGGTCGACGGCGATGTCGCGGATGAACGAGCGGTCGATCTTGACGCTCTCGATCGGGAATTTCTTGAGCCGCGCGAGCGACGAGTAGCCGGTGCCGAAGTCGTCGATCGACACGTGGACGCCCATATCCTTGATCTCGCGCAGCGTCTCGGCGGCGCGCTCCGGGTTCTCCATCATCATGCTTTCGGTGATCTCGAGCTCGAGCAGATGGGCGGGGAGCTCGGTCTGCGCGAGCGCGTGCGCGATCTCGATCACGAGACGCTCGTCGCTGAACTGGCGCGGCGACAGGTTGACCGCGACGCGCACGGGATCCATCCCGTCGGCCTGCCAGGCAAGCGCCTGCGCGCACGCCGTGTGCAGCACCCAGCGCCCGATGTGCCGGATGAGGCCGGAATCCTCGGCGAGCGGAATGAAGAGGTCGGGCAGCAGCAGGCCGCGCTCGGGATGTTCCCAGCGCACCAGTGCCTCCACGCCGGTCATGGCGCCGGTGCGCACGGAGACCTTCGGCTGGTAGAGGAGCCGCAACTGATTGGTGTCGAGCGCGCGGCGGATGCCCGCGCCCATCACGATCCGCTCTTCCGCGGGCCGGCTGTCGACCTCGGAGAAGAAGGCGAGGCTGTTGCGTCCGGCATCCTTGGCGCGATACATCGCGATGTCGGCCTTCTTGAGCAGTGTCGCGGCGTCGTCGCCGTCGTGCGGGCACATCGCGATGCCGATACTCGCTGACAGCCGGCATTCCTGCCCGAGCAACGCGAACGGCTCGGAGAGCGCGTCGAGCAGGCGCTGGGCGAACTCGCTCACGTCGCCTTCGCGCGCGACGTTCTCGGCCAGCACGATGAATTCGTCGCCGCCGAGGCGCGCCGCGGTGTCGGACGCGCGGATCGTGTCCGAAATCCGCTGCGCCATGATCTTCAGCACTTCGTCGCCGGTGAGGTGGCCGAACGCGTCGTTGACGTCCTTGAAGCGGTCGAGGTCGATGAACAGCACCGCGAGCACGTTGCCGTGCCGCCGCGCGATCGACAATGCGTGTTGCACCCGCTCGAAGAACGAGCCGCGGTTGTAGAGATTGGTCAGCGTGTCGTAGTGCGCGAGACGGTTGATGTTCTCCTCGGCGAGCTTCTGCTGCGTCACCTCGCGGCCGACGCCGCGGTAGCCGGTGAACAGGCCGTCCGCGTCGAACACAGGCTCGCCGCTGATCGCCGCGTAGGTCGCGCCGCGCACGGGGTGAACGCGGCGCAGCACGACGTCGTAGAACGTTTCGCGCGATTCGAGGCGCGCGCGCAGCAACGCCCAGCCGCCATCGGGTGTGTCGACGTCCGGCAGTTCCCAGTGTGCGAGCCCAAGGTGCTCTTCGACGTCGAATCCGGTGACCTCGCAGAAATTGCCGCTGATGGCCGTGTAGCGCAACTCGGCGTCCTGTTCCCAGTACCAGTCGGAGCCGAGCGAGGTGAAGCTGCGAAAGCGCGCCTCGCTGGCCGCGAGCGCCGCGGTGCGGTCGACCACGCGCGACTCCAGCGTGTCGCGCTGGTGTTCCAGCGCATCGGTCAGCTCGCGCATCTCGCGCGACGAAATGTCCTGCGAGCGCTCGAGCAGGTAGCGGTCCTGGTCGGCGCTGCCGTAGCTTTGGCTCACTTGGTCGAGCAGCGTGCCCCAGGCGTCCTGTGGCGGCACGCGGCCGGGCGCCAAGCCCAGGCGGCGCAATTGACGGCGCAACAGGTTATGCAATGGCTTCACGGATCGTCGTCAGCGTCATCGTCTGGTTGTGCAGCTCGCACATGGGGCGCCCCGCGGGCGAGATTTCGCCATAGGCGTAAAAGCCGATCTGGTGCGAGCCGAGCGGGAGCGCTTCGAGCGAGGCTTCGGTTTCTTCCTCCGTCCGCGCGCCAAGGACGAGCCGGCGACCCACGCAGCTGATCGCCAGCGCGAGGGTAGGCTTGCCGCTCGTGCCGGCGGTGGCGTCCGCGGCGGCGCGCATGGCGCCTGCGATGAGCCGGTCATGATTCGAGCGCATCAGCTGCGCGCGCCAGCCATTCGGAATATCGCCCGCGAAGGTCATCGACTGCGCCTTTTCGTCGATGGCGAGAATCGTGCGGACCACCGGGCCCGTGGCACCGTGCTCTTCGCGTATCGACAGCGGAAAGCGCAGCGCGGTCGCCGGCAGGCCGGAGGCGAGCTCGCCGAGATAATCCTTGTACAACGCGAGCGCCGGCTTGCCGTCCAGTTCATAGAGCACGTTGCCCGTGGCGCGCGTCACGCGCCGCTCAGGCCCGAAGGTGTCCCAGCCGCCCTGCGATCCGGTGCCGATTTCGAGCGGGCCTGTCATGGCGACCGCGACGACGTGGCCGCTCTCGGGCTTGCCGTCGACCAGGACCCAGGTCCGAGCGAAGCGGTCGCCGTCGGCCGCGAGTCCGCCGGCGATGATCGTGTTCCGCGGCAGCGCATCGGACAGTCCGCGGACGAGGTCGGTGCCGTTGACCGCCAGGCCCTCGGAGAACACGAGGACCAGCTGCGGTTTGACACGGGCGAGCTTGCGGCCGAGCCGGACGCCGGCCGCCGTCGAATCCTTAGCCGAGCCGATCTTGGTCGAGGCCACGGTGAGTTCGGTCTGCTCAAATTGGGCAATCGCGACGACCAGCGTCCCATCGGCGACCACATGATCGTGGATCTCCCCCGCGCTCGAGCAGCCC
>JBDTLY010000084.1:0-9921 GCA_039934535.1 Casimicrobiaceae bacterium
TGATGGTGCTGTCGATCCTCTTCTTCGGCGGCGAGACGCTGCATTACTTCGCGCTGGCGCTGACGATCGGCATCTGCTTCGGTATCTACTCGTCGGTGCTGGTGATGGCGCCGCTCGTCATGTGGCTCGGTGTGTCGCGAGAGGACCTCATCAAGCCCGAACGCGCCGTCGGCGGCGAGAAGATCCTCCCCTGAAACTAGGGTCAGACTCGAATTTTCGGCTGCGCCGGCGGTCTGCCCAATGTCTGAACTGAAAACTCGAGTCTGACCCTAGTTTCGGTGATCCCGGCCCCGCCGGGCTCCCGCTGCGTACATGATGACGACGATTCTCTACACGCTGCTGTCGCTCGACGATTCGGTCGCGACACTGGCGGCGCAGCACGGGCACTGGATCTACGCGATCCTGTTCCTCATCATTTTCGCGGAGACCGGGCTCGTCGTCTTTCCGTTCCTGCCCGGCGATTCGATCCTCTTCATCGCGGGCACCGTCGTCGCGACCGCGGACCTCAACGTCCACCTGCTCGTCATCGTGCTGGTCGCCGCGGCGATCCTCGGTGACTCGGTGAACTATTCCGTGGGTCACTACATCGGGCCCCGCATCTACGACCGGCCGGATTCGCGGTGGTTCCGGAAGGCGCACCTGCAGCGCACGCAGGCGTTCTACGACAAGTATGGCGGCGTCACGATCATCATCGGCCGGTTCGTGCCGATCATCCGCACCTTCGCGCCGTTTCTCGCCGGGGTCGCCGGCATGAGCTACCGCCGGTTCCTCGCGTTCAACGTGGTCGGCGCCATCGCCTGGATCACTTCGCTCGTCTACGCGGGCTATCTCTTCGGCAACATCTCCTGGGTCAAGCAGAACCTGTCGCTGATCGTCATCGGCATCGTGATCGTGTCGCTCCTGCCCGCTATCGTCACCTACCTTCGCGAACGGCGCGGCCGCAAGGACCCGTCCTGAGGTCGACGACAGGCGTCGCGCCCTATCGACGTCCGGCGCGCGGGTCGCCGTCGTCCAGGAACGCGAGCGCTTCCGTCACGGCGTCGCCGGCGGTCATCGCGCGGCGCGCGGCGAAGGCGGCATCGAAACCGGTATCGCCCAGCACCTCCCGCGACCGCGCGCGGTAACGCGCATGCCGCGCGACGTCGACCGGCACCACGACGCTGCCGGTGGCTTCGCGCAACGCGTCGGCGGCGCCCGCGAAGATCGCGCCCTGCCGGTGCTGCCCCAGGTCCGCGGCCAGATTGGCGACGTCGTCCAGGTCGTCGGCCTCGCCGGCAGCGCTTTCCAGGTCGCGATCCGTCATCAGCGCTTCGCGCAGGCGATTGCGCGCGGTGGCGAAATCGCCGGCCGCGATCGCGATCTGCGCGAGGCGAAGCAGCTTTTGCGCCTCGTGGCTGCGGACGCCGATTTCGCGGTCCATCGCCACCGCCGATTCGCCCAGCGCCCGCGCTTCGTCGTAGTCGCCGCGGTGGAATGCCTGCATCGCAAGGTGCCCGAGCGCGTCGCTCTCCAGCGCCCGCAGCCCCAGCGAACGGCTGAGGGCGATCGCCCGTTCGAGCGGCGCGGTCGCTGCCGCGACATTCCCCAGGCTGTAGGCGGCGTTGGCGAGATTGACGAGGCAGATGACCTCGCGCGTGCGGTCGCCGAGCTCCCGATTGATCGCTACCGCTTGTTCCAGCAGCGACTGCGCCGCCGCGAAATCCCGGACCTCGAACGCGGCCGTGGCGAGGTTGTTCAGCACGCGCGCCTCGAGCACGCGGTCATGCGTTCCCCGGCACAGGACGAGCGCGTGCTCGAGCGAAGCCCGGGCCGCGGCCGCGTCGCCAAGGCGGATGGCGAGCGTCCCCGCGCCGAGCAGCGCCTTCGCGTGGACGGCGTCTCCGATGTGGCCGGCGCCATGGGCAATTGCCGCGTCGCACCAGCGCAGGCCTTCGCGATAGTGGCCGCGGTGGACCCAGAACAGGTAGAGCGCGCCGCAGATCCGGGCGGCCTCGTCATTGGCAGGCTCGCCAAGGCTCCAGCGCAGCGCCGCCCGAAAGTTGTCGTGCTCGAGCTCGAGCCGCGTCAGCCGCCGCGCCTGTTTCGGGCCGCCGGCGAGCTCGGGTTCAGATTCCTCCGCCAGCGCGACGAAATGGTCGCGATGCCGGCGGTGCACGGTGGCGGCCTCGCCGCGCTCCTCCAGCCGATCGCGCGCGTACTCGCCGATCGTCTCCAGCATCCGGTAGCGCTCGCCGTCGTCGGCGAGCCCGACGAGAGATTTTTCGGCGAGGCCGACCAGCAGGTCGAGCACGTCTTGCTGCGCGATCGTGTCGTCGGCGCAGACCGCCTCGGCCGCCTCGAGCGCAAAGCCGCCGGCGAATGCGGACAGCCGTGCGAAGAGGACTTTTTCGTGGGCGGCGAGAAGGTCGAAGCTCCAGTCGATCATCGCCCGCAGCGTCTGCTGCCGCGGCAGCACGTCGCGCGCGCCGCCGGCGAGAAGGCGGAACCGGTCGTCCAGCCGCTCGGCGATCTTCTCGATGGGCAGCGTGCCGATGCGCGCGGCGGCGAGCTCGATCGCAAGCGGAATGCCGTCGAGCCGGGTGCAGATGCCGGTCACCACCGGCGCCAGATTGTCGGTCAGCACGAACGACGACTGGCGCATGCGCGCGCGTTCGACGAAAAGTTGAACCGCCTCCGAGCGGGCGAGGCTTTCACCGACCGCACCCGGCGTGGGCAGCGAAAGCGGCCGCACCGCGTACGTCTGCTCGCCCGCGACATGCAGGGGCTCGCGGCTGCTCGCGAGAACGCGCACGGCCTTCGCCGTCTGCAGCAGCGCGTTGGCGAGCGCCGCGCACGCGCCGAGCATATGTTCGCAGTTGTCGAGCACCAGGAGCACGGTGCGCGACCTGAGATGCGCGCATAGCGTTTGCATCAGCGGCGCGCCCGCCTGTTCCTGCACGCCCAGCGCCCGCGCCAGTGCCTGCGGCACGAGCGATGCGTCGGTGACCGGCGCCAGGTCGATGAACCAGGTGCCATCCGGATAGGCGTCCATCGCATCGGCCGCAACCTGCAGCGAAAGCCGGGTCTTGCCGATGCCGCCCACCCCCAGCAGCGTCAGGAGCCGCGTGCCCTGGAGCAGCCGCGCGACGTCCGCGAGCTCGCGGCTGCGGCCGATGAACGACGTGAGCTGCTGCGGCAGGTTGTTGGGCGTCGCCTCGAGCGAGCGGAGCGCGGGAAACTCGCGGCGAAGGCCCGGCGCGACCAGCTGATGCACGTGCTCAGGACTCGTGAGGTCGCGCAGGCGGACGAGGCCGAGATCGCGCAACGAAACGGACGACGAAAGCCGCTCGCGCACGAGGTCGGCCACCGCCTGCGACAGCAGCACCTGGCCGCCGTGCGCCGCGCCCATGATCCGGGCGGCGCGGTTCACCGCCTGCCCGAAGAAGTCCTGGTCGCGGCGTTCGACGAATCCGAGGTGCAGGCCGCAGCGGACGTCGAGCGGGATCGCGTCCGCCGCCTGCGATCCCGCGAGCGCGCGCTGCTGCTCCAGCGCGGCGCCGACCGCGTCGAGCGGATCGTCGAACGCCGCGTGCACGCCGTCGCCCGAGGATTTCACGACAACGCCGCGGTGGCTTTCGACGACCGAACGGGTCAGGGCATCGTGCCGCGCGAGCGCCACCGACATTCGCTTGGGCGCCTGCTCCCAGAGCCGAGTGCTGCCCTCGATGTCGGTGAACAGGAAGGTGACGATGCCGGTGGTTGCGTGCTCCGCCATCGCCGGGTGGTGCGGTCGCGCGCGTTCAGATGCGTTTGGCAAGCGCGCCGGCATTGCCGGTGTAGCCTGCAGGCGTCAGCGCCTTGAGGCGCGCCTTGGCTTCCGCGGGCAAGGCAAGGCCGTCGATGAATGCGTGCAGGCTTTCGCGCGTGATGCCGGACTTGCCCCGCGTGAGCGCCTTCAGCTGCTCGTAGGGATTGGCGATGCCATATCGGCGCATCACAGTCTGGATGGGTTCGGCGAGAACCTCCCAGTTGGCGTCGAGGTCCGCGGCGATGCGTGCCTTGTCGACCGCCAGCTTGCGCAGGCCTTGCTGCAGCGAGACCCAGCCGAGCAGCGCGTGGCCGAGCGCCACGCCCATGTTGCGCAGCACCGTCGAGTCCGTGAGATCGCGCTGGAATCGCGAGACTGGCAGCTTCTCCGCCATGTGGCGCAAAAGCGCGTTCGACAGGCCGAGATTGCCTTCGGAGTTCTCGAAGTCGATCGGGTTGACCTTGTGCGGCATCGTCGACGATCCGACCTCGCCTTCGCTCGTCCGCTGCCGGAAATAACCGAGCGCGACGTAGCCCCAGAGATCGCGGTCGAGATCGAGAAGCACCGTGTTGACGCGCGCGATCGCGTCGAACAGTTCCGCGATGCAATCGTGCGGCTCGATCTGCGTCGTGTACGGATTGAACTCGAGCCCGAGGCCGTGTACGAACTTTGCCGCGAGCCTTTCCCAGTCGACGTCGGGGTACGCGGCGACGTGCGCGTTGTAGTTGCCGACGGCGCCGTTCATCTTGCCCTTGATCGGCACATGGCCGATCGCCGCGATCTGGCGCTCGACGCGCGCGAAGACGTTCGCCATTTCCTTGCCGAGCGTGGTCGGCGTGGCCGGCTGGCCGTGCGTGCGGGAGAGCATCGGGAGGTCGGCATGCGCGTGCGCGAGCGTGCGCAACGCCTCGGCGATGTTGGCAAGGGCCGGGAGCAGGATCGCGCGCCGGGATTCCACGAGCATGATCCCGTGCGCGAGATTGTTGATGTCCTCGGAGGTGCAGGCGAAGTGGATGAACTCGCTGACCCGCGCGACTTCCGGAACGCCGGCAAGCCGCTCCTTCAGCCAGTACTCGATCGCCTTGACGTCGTGGTTGGTCGTCTGCTCGATCGCCTTCACGCGCTCGCCGTCGGCCGCCGAGAAGGACGCCGAAGCGGCGGCCAACGCCGCGCGCGCCGTCGCGGAAAACGGCGGCACCTCGGCAATCTTCGGCTCCTCGGACAGCGCGACGAGCCACGCGATCTCGATGCGAACGCGGGCGCGAATCAGGCCGAATTCGGAGAAATGCTCGCGCAGCGCCGCGACTTTCGACGCGTAGCGGCCATCGAGAGGAGAAAGCGCGGTGAGGGAAGGATCGGGGGCGGACATGGCGTGCGGCGCCTCGCGACAAGTGTCCAGCGGACAGCGCGAGTGTAACACGCGCATCGACGAAGATGCCGCGCGCGAGGCGCGCTGTCGAGGCGGCGAGCGCGGTCGCCGATGCTATAATTCGAAGCGTTTTCTCTCCGCTCTCCCCTGTGCTCAAACTCATCGCAACGCTGACGAGCCCGTACGCGCGCAAGGTCCGGATCGCGCTCGCCGAGAAAAAGATCGAGTACGCGCTCGAGATCGATTCGCCGTGGACGGCCGGAAACGCCGTCGCCGATTTCAATCCGCTGGGAAAGATTCCCGTGCTGGTGCTGGACGACGGCACCCGCCTGTTCGATTCGCGCGTCATCGTTGAATACCTTGACACGGTGAGCCCGGTCAGCCGGCTCATCCCGGAGCCGTCGCGGCAGCGCATCGCGGTCAAACGGTGGGAAGCGCTCGCCGACGGCCTCTGCGACGCCGCGGGTGCCGTCAATCTCGAGCGCAAGCGTCCGGCGCGCCAGCAGAGCAAGGACTGGACCGCGCGTCAGCAGGAAAAGGTCACGCGCGGCCTGGCCGAGATGGCGCGCGAACTCGACGAGCGCCCCTGGTGCAACGGCGAGGGCTACACGCTCGCCGACATCGCAACCGGGTGCGCGCTCGGTTACCTCGACCTGCGCTTCCCGGAGCTCGACTGGCGCGACGCGCATCCCAATCTCGGGAAACTCGCCGAGAAGCTGGCCGCGCGGCCGTCATTCGCGGACACGGTTCCACCCGCACAGTAACGGTCCGCCTGGATGGCACCGGTCCCCGCACCTTCGGTCCTCGCCGGGTTGAAACAGGCGCTTAAACCGCACGCGCCGTTCGCCGCGATGGCCGAGCGTGATCTCGACCGGCTCGTGCGCGCGTCGAGGCTCAGGTACTTCGCGCCCGGGGAAACGGTCATCGCACCGGGGGCCGAGCGGCCGGCGCACTGCTACGTCATCCGCCAGGGATCGATCCGCGGCGAGCGCTCCACCGGCAGCGGCGCGCCTGTCGCGCTGTGGGAGCTTTCCGCGGGCGAAATGTTTCCGCTCGGTGCGTTGCTGGCGCGTCGAGGCGTAACGAGCGTCTATCGCGCGGCCGGGGACACGTTTTGCCTCGTCTTCCCGACACCGACGTTCGACATGCTGACCGAGTCCTCCGCGGTCTTCGCGGACTTCTGCGCGCGGCGTCTCGCCTATCTCCTCGACCTCGCGCGCGCGCGGCTGCAGGCAGAATACGCCGCGACCATCACCGAACAGCGCGGACTCTCGACGCCGCTCTCGAGCCTTCCCCGCAGAATGCCGGTCATGTGCGGTCCGGATACGCCGCTCGCAAGCGCACTGCAGACAATGGAAGATGAGCGCGTGGGTTCGCTGCCGGTCGTCGATGCCGACGAGAGGCCGCTCGGCATCTTCACGCGGCAGGACGTCATCGGCCGCGTCGTGCTGCCGCAGCTGCCGCTCACGTTGCCGATCCGTGACGTCATGAGCGCGCCCGCCATCGCGCTGCCGGCAGATGCGACGGCCGGCGATGCCGCGCTCGTGATGGCAAAAAGCGGCATCCGGCATCTGGTCATCCACGACGGCCAGGGCAAGGTCGTCGGTGTCGTGTCCGAGCGCGACCTCTATAGCATCCAGCGGCTTTCGGCGCGCGAGCTCGCATCGGCATTGCGCCGCGCGCCGTCGCTCGACGCGCTGGTCCAATGCGCCGTCGACATTCGCGCCCTGTCGCACACGCTGGTCGCGCAAGGCGTTGCCGCGAGGCAGCTGACGCGAATGATCGCGGGCCTCAACGACCAGCTCACGGTGCGCGTGCTCGAGCTCGCCGCGCCGAATTTCGACTTGTCGGGCCTCGCGCTCACGTGGCTGGGGATGGGATCGGAGGGAAGGAACGAGCAGACCATTGCGACCGACCAGGATAACGGGCTGGTCTTCGTCGCCGAGAAGCCGGGCACCTCGCCCGACGCGGTCCGCGATCGTGTGCTGCCGTTCGCGCGCGCCGTCAACGAAGCGCTGGACCGCTGCGGCTATCCGCTGTGCAAGGGCGGCGTCATGGCGATGAATCCCAAGTGGTGCGCGAGCCTCGACGAGTGGAAGGCGGCATTCGCGAATTGGATCGACCGCGGGAATCCGCAAAGCCTGCTCGCTGCCAATATCTTCTTCGACTTTCGCGCGCTCTGGGGCGAGCCGCGGCTGGCGGCGACGCTGCGCGGCGACGTCGCGCGCCACGCCTGCGCGAACCAGCGGTTCCTGAAGCAGATGTCCGACAATGCGCTCGCGAACCGGCCGCCGCTCAGCTGGTGGGGCGACCTGCAGGCGGCCGAGGACGTTGCCGGCGTCGAAGGCATCGACCTCAAGATGAGCGGCAGCGTGCCCTTCGTCGACGCGGCGCGCATCCTCGCGCTCGCGACCGGGATCACCGCGACCAACACCGTCGAACGGCTCGAGCAGGTCGCGGCGAAGCAGGGGCTCCCCGCCGACGAGGCGCGCAGCTTCTGCGATGCCTTCGAGTACGTGCAACTGCTTCGATTGCGGGAGCAGCACCGTCGCGCGGCGAGCGGCGTCGAAGGCGCCGGGGAATCGAATCCGAATCGGGTTCCGTTGTCGCTGCTGTCGGACCTGGACCGCCGGATCCTCACCGAGGCCATGCGCCTCGTCGGCCGCATCCAGCAGCGGCTCGAAGTCGACTATCCCGGATGAGACTTCCCTTCGCAACGCTCCGGCGGTGGTTGGCCGGCGGAAGACGCCGCGATGCCGACGATGTCACTACAGGGCGCTGGGTGGTCGTCGACACGGAAACGACGGGCCTCGATCCCGCGCGCGACCGGCTGGTTGCCATCGGCGCGGTGGCGGTCGATGACGATGGCATCCGGCTCGATGACAGTTTCGAAATCGTTTTGCAAAGCATGGCGCCGGGCGCCGCCGCGAGCATCGAGGTGCACGGGATCGGCCAGCAGGCGCAGGCCGCGGGAACGCCGGCCGCCGCCGCGCTCGTCGCGTTCCGCGACTGGGCAGCGGGCGCACCGCGCGTCGGGTTCCACGTCGACTTCGATCGCGCCGTGTTGCGCAACGCAGCGTTGCACGCAGGGGTCGCGATGGACGAAGGATCCTGGCTCGACCTCGCGCCGCTTGCCGCAGCGATCGCGCCGGAGGCGCATCCGCGAGGCGGGCAAAGCCTCGACGACTGGCTCACCGCGTTCGGCATCGAATGCATGTCGCGGCACAACGCCGCCGCCGATGCGCTGGCGACCGCCGAGCTGCTGCTGCGACTGCGCGCCATCGCCGCACGTCAGGGACACGCCGGGTACGCCGCGCTCGCGCGGATCGCGCGGCAGCGGAAGTGGCTGGGCGGCCGCTAACGTGAGCTACGACGTTCGCTATACTGGCCCGGGATCCGAACCCAATGCCGACGCTGCGCCGAATCTACTTCCTGTTCTTCCGCCCCCGGGCGGAATGGGAAAAAATTGCCGCGGAAGCCGCGACCGTTGACGTGCTGCTTCGACGCTACATCCTGCCCCTCGCCGCACTCGCCCCCATTGCGACGACGATCGGGATGCGGACCTTCAATCGCGAATGGGATCCGGTGCACGGCTATCTGGTCCCCGCCGAGAGCATTTTCACGGCCGCTGCCACTACCTATTTCGCGTCCGTCGGTTCGATCTTCGCGCTGGCCGGCATATTCATGCTTGTCTCGCCGATGTTCGGCTGCACGCGGGACTTCATGCGCGCGCTCAAGGTGGCGACCTTCGGGACGATTCCTGTAATGCTTGCAGGTGCCACGCTGCTGCTGCCGGTCATGGCGATCGTGGGCGTCGTCGGGCTGTGCCATTCGCTCTATCTTCTCTGGCTGGGCGCAGACCGCGTGCTGCACGTGCCGGACGGCGCGCGCGCCGAGTTCGTCGGCATCTCGCTCGTAATGCTCGCATTTGCGTCGGTCGTAGCCGGCGCTGCGGCGAGCGGAATCGGCTTGTTCTGAATTAACCGTCCTGCATGGACCCGCACCCGGCACGCCCCCGATTCGGTAAACTGCGGTCTGGCGCCCCCGCCCAGGATCGCGCCACCACCTTTTCACGCCTGCACTGCCCATTTCAGTGACCGACCTTCAATCGATGCTCTTCTGGCTCCGCCTCGTGCAGGTATTGCTCGCGATACCCTTGTTCGCGCTGGTCGGCCAAGGTGCCACCTCCGTTCTCGCACGCATCATGGGCCAGCCGCCGGAGAAGAACGTCATCTACCGGCTGTTCGTGCTGGTGGCGTCCCCGATCGTCAAGCCGTGCCGTTGGATCACGCCGCGATTCATCCCCGACCGGCATCTGCCGCTGGTGGCGTTTTCGCTGTTGCTCGTAGCCTACATCTGGGTCATGTTGGAAATCGCAGCCACGTGCTTGCGGCACAACCAGGCCGTCGCCCAATGCCTGCAGTCACACTGACTAATCGCCTGCGGCGATGGTATTTCAACCAACTCGCCGCCTGGTGCGTGCTCTTCCGGCGGCGCGATTACGCGCTCGAGTTCTACCAGCGCATGCTAAAAATCAATCCCGACGACACGCTTGCGCTCGCGTCGATCGGATATCAGTACGCGCACCTTGGGCGCAAGCGCGAGGCTCTCGCGATGTTCGACCGTGTGATCGCGCTCACGCCCGCTGACGTGGAGGCGCAATTCAATGGCGGCTTCCTGCGGCAGGAGCTGAACGACCATGACGGTGCCATTGCCGCGTTCAAGGCAGCGCTCGCCGTGAACCCGGACCACGACCGGGCACTCT
>JBDTLY010000085.1:0-9762 GCA_039934535.1 Casimicrobiaceae bacterium
CGTCGTAGAAGAAGTAATTCGAATTCACCTGGGGCGCGTAGTAGACAGGATAGCCGGGAACGGCCACGAGTTGCGGATACACGGGCAGGTTGATTCCGATGCTGACCCCCGGCATGCCGATGCCGACGCTCAGCTGCGCGTTCGCCGGAGCGATCGAGCCCAGCAGCATCCCCAACGCAATGAGTGCCATACGCATCATTTCTCCTTCAATTCAATCGGTGCAACTCGCGTGCGAAAGGACCGCGACGAAGCGCCACGATAGGTCCGCGCGGCACGCTCGTCAGTGCGCTGGCGAACATATCCTCGAGGCTGGCGTTGCGCGCTGCGCGCTTCAGATCACGTAACGCAGGATCGCGACGTAATGGGCGGCGCTGCCGGCCATCACGAACAGGTGCCAGACGCCGTGCGCATGGACGACTCGTGTGTCGAGCGCATAGAAGACGATGCCGACCGTGTAGAACAAGCCACCTGCCACGACCCACGCGAAGCCGGCCGTCCCGAGCGCATGCCAGAGCGGAACCAGCGCAGCCAGGGCCGCCCAGCCCATGACGACATAGATCACGATCGACAGGATTCGCGCTTCGCTTTTCGCGCGCAGCTCCTGCAGGCCGCCGAGCACCGCGAGCCCCCATACCACGCCGAAGAGGGACCATCCCCACACGCCGCGAAGCGTCACCAGGCAGAACGGGGTATAGCTGCCGGCGATGAGCAGGTAGATGCTCTGGTGGTCGAGATGGCGCAGGACGTTCTTGGCCGGTCCGCGCACGCTGTGATACAGCACGGAAAACGTATAGAGCAGCACGAGTGTGGCGCCGTAAATCGAAACGCCGACGATCTTCCAGGGATCGCCGGTCATTCCCGCGAGCACGACGAGGACGACGGCGCCGACCAGCGCCGCGACGGCCGCGACGAGATGCGTCAGTGCATTGAATTTTTCCCCGTAATACAAGGCGGTTCTTCTACTCTCCGGGTGCGGCCAGCCACCGCCTTAGCCGGGTGTAGACGCTGCGACGGCTGAGCAGGTCGAGGTGATTCATCCCACGGCCGATCCATTGATGCGATTCCGCAAACGTTAGCGCAAGGCTGGCCTTCCTGTTTCGTCCCAGCGCGCTCGCCAGCGGCACGATGCCGTCGCCGATCAAACGGCCGCGAAAGTCCCCCTCCCGCTTGCCGACGGTCGCGGCGATATTGAAGCATCGCACGCCGTCCGGCAGCGGCACCGCGCTTCGGATGTCGCCCGTGCGCGCGAAACGGTCGCGCCCTTTCCAGTCACCGTCGACGAGGTTGCCGTACCGCAGGTCGGTGATGCCCGCGCTGCGGATCTTGCCGAGGCGCGCGAAGGGCGCGGTGTACCGGCTGATGCCGAGCAGCAGGTCCACTGCATTGCCGCCGCGCTCGAGCGGCGCGCCATGGTGCGGCGTGCCCAGGAAGACGAGCTTGTCGAGGCGTCGCAGCCAATCGTGGCGCGCGCCGGCGCCGTAGTGGCAAGCACTGCGGGCGATGAGTCCGCCCATGCTGTGTCCGATGATCGCGAATTGCGTGACGGGCACCGGCCAGATCCGGAGCAACGTTTCGAGCAAGTCGGCGAGCTGCCGCCCATTGGCCGAGACATGAAGGCCGGAGTTGTAGTGCAGGTAGACGGGCGTATAGCCGAGATCGCGCGCGAGGGCGGCGCCGTGATCGTGTCCTTTCCGTCGCCATTGGCGATCGTTCATGCACAAGCCGTGCACGAGCACGACCAGCTTGCCGCCGGCGTGCGGGATCGCGGCGGCCAGGGCCTTCGCTTCCATCGGCAAGGGACGCCCGTCCCGGCGCAGGCGCATGGCGATCGCCAGCGGGTTTTTCGACGCCGCGAGATAGTCGCCCAGCACGCCGTTGAGCGCCGCCAGCACCGGCTCGCGCCCGGGCCACGCGCTTCCCGCGCCGAGCGACAGGTTGAGCGTGGCGAGCAGCCGGTCCAGTCCCTTGCCCACCAGGCCGATCACGCCGTTGATGCTCCGATAGACGAGCCCGGTGATCCCGGTCGCGCGTGTCGGCTGCTTCGCGCGGAGGAATCCAGGAACGCCGGCGATGGTGACGTGCATCGCCTCGACCAGGTCGACGACGCCGGCGATGGCGTCGATCGTCAGTTGACCGAGGCCACGCATGTCGGACGTGGCGGCGTGATGCTTTTCGAGCATGCCCGATGATAGACAACGACGAGGCGGTTGCCTATGATTCGATCCACGATCTCGACAACGACAGGAGAAGCCATGCCCAAACGCCGAACCACGATGAGAAGCAGCACGGGAACCAAGCTCTATGCTGTCCGCGATTCGAGCGGAAAGTTCGAGGACATCCAGACCTACAAGCGCGCTCACTCCGCCGACCTGCGACACAAGTCGAAAGCCGAGAAGGAGGCCGCTCAGGGTCCGATCGAAAAGAAGGTCAGGAAAGCGGCCAAGGCCGCGGTCAAAACCGTCAAGGGTTCGGTGCGAGGTGCGGTCGCCGCGGTGGAAAGGGCAGCAAAACGAGCAGTGAAGCAGGTGGCAGGCAAGCCGCCGGCGCGCGGGAAGGTCGTGAAGAAGACCGCGAAGAAGACGGCGAAGAAGACCGCGAAGAAGACCGCGAAGAAGACCGCGAAGCGGACCGCCAGAAAATCCTGAAGAGGGCGGCGGTCGCGGAGGGTGCCGGTTACGCGCCCGCGGAATTGTCCCAGGCCTCGACGATCTGGTCGAGGCCCTTCCGATAGTCCGGAAACTTCGGCGTCCATCCCGGCACGCGAGGGGAGGGCGCCCGCGGCGGCATCGCCAGCGCCGTCTGCTGCATGTGTTCCTCGCGAATGATCGCCCGCGCTAGGATGTGCGAGAGCAGGGGAAGGTGCAGTGGCGTCGCCCTGCCGACGCGGTGCGCGAACGCATCCATGAAGTGCATGAACGAAACGGCGTGGCCGTCGGTGGCGTAGAAGGTCTTGCCGGCGTTTCGCGCCTTGGCCGCCGCACGCAAGGCCGAGGCTGCATCGAACTGATGGAGATGATATTGCCGCGCCCTGGCGGGACCGGACCAGTACGGCCGTCCGAGGCGAAAGGCGGTGCGATACGCGCGCAGGTCGCGGCTGTCGGGGCCATACAGATATCCCAGCCGAACGACACACGCGGGCACCGGCCCTGACAGGGCCAGGTCTTCGCATTCGAGAATCGCCTCGACCGACGAGCGCAACGGTTCGTCGAGCGCGGTCCCGCGCTCAGCGGCATGCACGAACGCAAAGCTCGCGTGGACGAGCATCGTCGCGCCATCGTCGCGGGCAGTGCGCGTCGCCTGGCGCGTTGCAGCCAGCGCCGTGCGTCGGAACGTCTTCCACGCGTGCCCGTCGTGCAGCAACGTGTTCGCCTGCTGGCCGGCGACGTTGAAGTGGATCTTTCCAGCCGCGCCGTTCGTCCATCGCCGAGCGAGAATCCGGCCAAGCTCGGAGCGTTCTCCGGTGATCATTGGGTTCATGGCGTCGGATCGATGTCGGGAAAGCCCTTCAAGCGGCTAGAATGGACGCAAGTTTTGCCCATCGAACGAAAATGACAACCGGACGGACTGCGCGATGATGGCCGAATTGCGGAGCGGAACGGATACCGTGAGCGCGTCGGCGGCGCCTCGGCATGCGCGGGAATACCTGTGGCTCGTGGGGCGGCTGTTTCCGCCCGGCGTTGCGATCGACGGGGTGACCACGCGCGCTCGTTTTGCAACGCCGCCCGACGACGTGTGGCAACGAATGATGTTCTACGAAGAGGTGCCGCACCTTCCGCCCGTGCTGCTGCGGATCTTCCTGCCGAGCCCGGTGAAGACGCACGGCGACGGCAAGCGCGTGGGCGGAATCGTCGAATGCACCTATAGCCGCGGCAACCTCGTGAAGCGCATCACAACGCTCGACCGTCCCCGGCTCGTGCGATTCGAGGTGCTCGAACAGCACCTGGGTGTCGAGCGCTGCGTCACGACCGTCGAGGGCTCGTACGAGATCCGCGCCGAAGGCACCGGCTCCGAGGTCGCGCTCACGACGACCTACCGCGGGCACCTGCGGCCTCGTTGGCTGTGGCGGCCTTTCGAGCGGTTGCTTGCTCACCAGCTGCATCGCCATATCCTCGGCGGCATGGGCGCCATGTCGTAGCCCGGGCATCAGCCGACGAACGTCGCGGCCGGGCGCACGTCGACGATGCCCCACAACAGCGAGCGGTCGTCGGCTGCGCGATTGGAAGGCAGGGGCCCGGCGGGTTCCCCGAAGCTCCGGAGCACGACCACGGCGTCCGGCGCGGCGGCGCGGTACACCGCCCGGAAGAGCCTCTGGCGATACGAATCGTCCGCGCCATCGAGAATGTTGGAGAGCGTGAAGCCATCGAACGAGGCCGGCGACGCCCGTTCCAGATACGCGGCCGCGTCGGACTCCACGAGGCTTATCGCCTTCGCCTTCGGTGCGACGGCCTCGTTCGACAGTTCGCCGACGAGCAGCGCGCGCGCCCAGGGATTCGATGCGTTCGGATGGATGCTGAAGCAGCGCTCCATCCGCGCGCGCATCACCGCCCCAAAGTGCTTCGGAAGCGCCGCGAGCAAGCGCGGTGCGTACGCCGCGCGCAGTGTCGTGACCGACATGAGCGTATCGAGTCCGGCACGGAAGCGCCGGGTGTCGAGGTGCGTTTTCCAGAACTCAGCCTGCTTTGCCGGGTCGTCGAGCCCCAGAAAGGCCTGCAGCGTCGACAGCTTCCAGCCCGCAAGCGGCATCAACGCGCGTCCCATGCGCATCAGATGTTCCGCGGTGCCGCGCACCATCGGCGCGCCGGCGATGCGCTGCGCCGCGTAGTCGAGTTGCGCGGGGTTGATGTCGACCGCGACGACCTCGTGGTCCGGCGCGAGACTGATCGCCGTGCAGCCGGCGGACGCGATGCAGAACACGCGCCCGCCGGGCGTGAACGCCGCACGCTCGATTGCGGAATCCTCGTACACGCGGCCGAAAAGCACGCGCGGCGGACCGCGGCCGGCATCGAGCCGTCCTGCTTCCCATGCGGTCGACGACGCCATGCGGGTCACGCGGCGAGGCCGGCGTTGACCCAGCACAGGACGAGGAAGGCGGAGTTCTTGAACACCATGCCGCCCGGATCGTGGATCAGATGCCGGGACCATAGCAGTCCATTGGCATTGAGCGCCACGAGCAGCACCGTCTGCGCCACCGCGCCCAAGCCGGGCGCCCACCCGCTCAGCACCCACAGGCCGAGGAGGAGCTCGACCCACCCAAGCGTGATCAGGAATGCGCGGCCGAACCTTTCTCCGTAGCGTGGAACCGCGAGGACGACGCGCAGCTCGTTCTCGCTCCGCCCGAGGATCTTGCACCACAGCCCCTCGTAGATCCAGACGCCCGCCACTGCGACGCGTACGAGCCACGCCGGGGGCATCAACAGCAGGAGTGAATCCACGCGCCCGGTGGAACGAAATTCCGATAGACGGCGATTCGAGCGCTACGGCTTCTTGCTGCCGAAGACCAGGAGCAGGCCGCCGATGACGACTGCTCCCACGCCAGCCCAGATCGGAACGTTGACGGTTTCCTTGTCCTTCACCGACAACTCGATCGGGCCGATCTTCATCTCATGCGTTTCCTTGGTATACGTAAAGCCGCCGTAGATCAGCGCGAGCACGCCCAAGGCGATCAGCACCATCGCGACCATCTTGATTCCACCCATTTGCAGTTCCTCCAGATCGGAAATCCATGCCACGACGTCTCAACGCGAACACTACCCGCCGCACTGCGCACGGTCAAATCCGGCGTCGCACACACGGCTTCGACAGTCATCGACGACGGAGTTATCGCACGCGTGAATCGCACCGTCGGTGCGCTATCGAACATTGATGCCGGTCAATGCACGCGGACTCCTCGCGGCCTAGCATGAAAACCAGATTCTCCACGGCGTTCCGTGGACGGCGGCAGGCAAGGAGGCATCAAATGAGTTTGGGAACCATTCTGCTCATCGTGCTGGTGCTGATTCTGGTCGGCGCGATTCCGGCATGGCCGTACAGCAGGAGCTGGGGTTATGCGCCCAGCGGCCTCCTCGGGACCGTGCTCTTGGTCGTGGTCATCTTGCTGCTGCTGGGCAAGCTGTAGCGTATCGACGTCGTTTCCGTTGGGACCGATGCCGGGGGGTATGCACGGAATTCAGGTTGGATCGATTTGAAATTTTTCAATGTCGACCCGTCGCGGTCGATTCGGGCAGTCGAATGGGGTTGTCGAGGAATCATCATGAGCATCAGCATGAACAAGGATCAGGTCAAAGGCGCGCTGAAAGACATAGAAGGCAAGATCCAGGAAGAAGCCGGCAAGCTGACGGGAAGCAAGGAGCAGCAGGCCAAGGGGCTGAAGAAGCAGGCCGAGGGCAAGGTGCAGAAGGGCGTCGGCGACGTTAAGGAAGCCGTCAGCGACCTGAAGGAAATCGTCAGGAAAGGCTAGGGACCCGCGCCACCTGAGCGGACGTGGTTGGTGCCGGGCGGAGGGGCAATGCGGCGCGATGCCGCGGAAGGCCCGGCGTCGCGCCGACCTCGACGACTCGTCGCGCACCCTCAACGAGGAACCACGATCGCACCCGCAACGCACCGCAGAATCGGGTGGCGGCCGGTGTCACGCGAGGCACCGGATCTTCGGTGGCGCGCGCGGCAAAACCAATTGCTGGCGGCGCTGCCGTCGGCGGATTTCGAGCGGCTGCGCCCCGACCTCGAGCCGGTCGCACTGCCGCTCGGCCTCGTCGTGCGTGAGGCGGGTTCGCATGTTCACTACGCGTATTTCCCGGTGACGGGCATCGTGTCGCTCGAGCAGGAACTCGCGAACGGCGCCACCGCGGAAGTCGCGCTCACCGGCAATGATGGCATGCTCGGCCTTGCCCTCATCGCGGGTGGCGGGACCACGACCACGCGTGCATTCGTGCGGGCCGAGGGCATTGGCTATCGCTTGCGCGCCGACCGGTTGCGGAAGGAATTCGAACGGTCGCGCGCACTGCGGGAGATCCTTCTCCGCTATGCGCAGTTGCTGTTCACGCAAGTCGCCCAGACGATAGCTTGCCGACGCCATCACTCCGTGGAGCAGCAGGTGTGCAAAGTCCTGCTGTCGACCATCGACCGGTCGGGCTCCGAGGACCTCGCGTTGACACAGGGATTGATCGCCGAACTCGTGGGCGCGCGCCGCGAAAGCGTCACGGCCGTGGCCGGCGCGCTGCAGATGGCCGGCGTCATTCGTTACCATCGCGGCCGAATCACGGTTCTCGACCGACCGGCGCTCGCCGGGCGTGCATGCGAATGCCATGCCGCGATCAAGCGCGAGGCGCTGCGCCTGTTCGCGCAGCCCTTCGCCGCTCCGGCGCGGCCGACCATCGCCCCGCGGCATGCGCAGTCGGATTTCGCGCTTGCGGCGGACTGACGAAATGACGCCTTTTGCGCGCGCCACGATGCCGGCGATCCCCCGCGAGACCCATCGCACCGATCGCATCGGCTGGCTCCGCGCCGCCGTGCTCGGCGCCAACGATGGCATCGTGTCCACCGCCAGCCTGGTTCTTGGCGTTGCTGCCGCGAATGCGGCGCGCAGCGAGGTGCTGGTGGCCGCCGTGGCCGGACTGGTCGCCGGTGCCATGTCGATGGCCGCAGGCGAATATGTGTCGGTGCATTCCCAAGCCGATACCGAAGCGGGCGACCTTGCGCGCGAACGCGGCGAACTGGCCGCCGATGTGCCCGCCGAGCAGCGTGAACTGGCGTCGATTTACGTGAAGCGCGGACTGGCGCCTGCGCTGGCTGAACAAGTGGCGGTGCAGCTGATGGCGCACGACGCGCTGGGCGCGCATGCGCGAGATGAACTCGGGATCTCGAAGGAACTCGCGGCGCGGCCGGTGCAGGCAGCGCTCTCGTCGGCCGCGAGTTTTGTCGCGGGAGCCGCGCTGCCGTTGGTCGTCGCGGCGATCGTGCCCGCGTCGCTGCTGAGCATCGCGGTAGCCGGCAGTTCGCTGGTGTTCCTCGCCGGCCTTGGCGTGCTCGCCGCCCGCACCGGCGGCGCGCCGGTCGTTGCCAGTGCCTGGCGCGTCACGTTCTGGGGCGCGCTCGCGATGGCGCTGACCGCCGGCGTCGGTGCGCTGTTCGGCACCGCGGTTGGCTGACGCAGCGAGCATTCGATGAAGCCAAACTTTCCGGCCGGCGCCGTCACGGACGGCCACTCGCGGATTTCAATGCGGCACATCACCTGACAGGAGTGTTGAGCATGAGTGCAGAAAAAGGACTGTGGACCAGGATCGGCGATGCCGTGGAGTCGGCCAAGGACAAGGCTCAGGAAGTGGGCGCGTCGGTTGCAAAGACGGTGGAGGGCGCCGTGGTGGACGCGAGGCGCGGGGTGAAAAAGGCCGCGACCGGGGCTGAACGGAAAGCGCAGACCACCAAGACGGCCATGAAACGCAAGGCGAAGGCCGCGGAGGCGGATGCCAAGAAGGTGTACGGCAAGGCGAAACGCAAGATGATCAGCAAGGCCCGGTCCGCCAAATCGGATACCGAGAAGGCGCTGGGCCAGGCAAAGCGCACCGTGAAGCGCAAGGTGCGGGCCGCTGCCGCAGGGGCAAAAAAGGTCGCCGGCAAGGTCGAGCGGGCGATGAGCCCGAAGCAGACGGCGCGACGCAAGTCGACGACGACGGCGAAGTCCGCGCTGAAGAAAGGCGTGACGGCGGTCAAGAAGGTGGTCCGGCAGACGGGCGCTGAAGTGCGCAAGGTCGCCAAGGCGCCGGCGAAAAGAAAGTCGGCGACGACGCCGGCGAAGCGGACGCTGAAGAGGTCGGCGAAGAAATAGCCGCTTTCCATGCCCGACCGCCGCGAAACAGACACGATGCCGGATCGTGAGTACACTGATTCGCAGGAGGGCACTCGCATGGACAGACTCTGGCTCAAGGACTATCCCGCCGGCATGCCCGCGGAAATCAATGCTGATCTCTTCGCGTCCATCCCCGACATGTTCGAGAAGACCGCGGTCAAGTTCGGCGACCGGCCCGCTTATCACAATCTCGGCCGTACGCTGACCTACGCGGAGCTGGAGAAGCTTTCGCGCGACTTCGCCGCGTTCCTGCAGGGACTGCCGGGGATGGCCAAGGGCGACCGCGTGGCCGTGATGGCACCGAACCTCCTGCAATACCCGATTGCCCTGTTTGGCATCCTTCGCGCCGGGATGACGGTGGTGAACGTCAATCCGCTGTACACGCCACGCGAACTCGAGCACCAGCTCAGGGATTCGGGCGCGAAGGCGATCGTCATCCTCGAAAACTTTGCGCACACGCTCCAGGAAGTGCTGCCGCGATCGCCGGTCGTACACGTGATCACGACCCAAGTGGGCGACATGCTGCCCGCCCCGAAGCGCTGGATCGTCAACCTGGTCATCAAGCGCGTCAAGAAGATGGTGCCTGCTTGGCGCATCGACGGCTCGCTGACGTTCGGCGAAGCGCTCGCGCGCGGCGCGGCGGCATCGCTCAAGCCCGTCTCGGTGACGCGCGACGACCTCGCGTTCCTGCAATACACCGGCGGCACGACCGGCGTATCCAAGGGCGCAATGCTCACCCAGCGCAACATCCTCGCCAACCTGGAGCAGACCGGCATATGGGTATCCCGCAGCTTCGAGGAGGGCAAGGAGATCATAATCGCCCCGCTGCCGATGTACCACATCTTCTGCCTGACCTCGACGCTGTCGTTCATGAAGTGGGGCAGCCTGACCGTGCTCATCACCAATCCGCGCGACATGCC
>JBDTLY010000086.1:0-9730 GCA_039934535.1 Casimicrobiaceae bacterium
GGCGCTCTTTCCCAGTGCGACGATGAGGCGCGGGCGGATGAGTTCGATCTGCCGGTCGAGGTAGGGCTGGCACGCCGCGGCTTCGGCCGGCTCCGGCGTGCGGTTGCCGGGCGGGCGGCATTTGACGACGTTGGCGATGTAGACGCCGGCGCCGCGCGCGAGGCCCAATGCCGTGAGCATGTTGTCGAGCAGCTTGCCCGCCTGGCCCACGAACGGTTCGCCCTTCGCGTCCTCTTCCGCCCCGGGGCCTTCGCCGACGAACAGCCACTCGGCGTTCTGGTCGCCGACACCCGGAACGCTCTTCCTGCGCCCGCGGCAGAGTCCGCAGGCGGTGCAGGCCTCGACGTCGGCGGCGAAATCGCGCCATTCGAGCGCGGCGATCCGCGCTTCACGATCTACCGGCGGCGCGTCCGCGGCAGGACCGCGACGCTCGCGCAGCCGCCACACCGGAGCAAGTCCAAGCTCGTCGAGGATGTCGTCGCGCGCGGGCATGGAGTTCGTCGAATCGCGTTACGCGGCCGGCGGCATCGTCACCGGCCGCCGCATGACGAGCGCGTCTTCGCGGATCGCGCCTTCCTCGCGTGCCGGATAATAATTTTCGCGGCGGCCCACCGGCGCGAATCCTTCCGCCGCATACAGCGCGATCGCCGGCGCGTTCGAGACGCGCACCTCGAGGAAAATCTGCTCTGCGCCGAGGCGGCGCGCGTCGTCGATGAATCGGCGCAGGAGCTCGCGACCGAGGCCTTCGCGCCGCGAATCCGGCACGACGGACAGGTTGAGGATCTGCGCTTCGCCGGGCGTGAGCATCAGCACGCCGTACGCGACGACGCGGCCCTCGCGCACGCCGACGCTCGCGTGGTAACCGGCGGCGACGGCATCGCGGAAGTTGCCGGGGGTCCATGGCGCGGCGTGGATCTGCGCCTCGAGCGCGGCCACATACGCGACATCGCCGTCCTGCAGCGGCCGCCACTCGGGCTCCGGCACGGGAAAGTAGCGCGGAAGCGTCGACATCACAGTCGCGCGCCGGCGTCGCGCTCGGCGGTCGTGAGCGCAACGCGGTGCCGCACATAAAGAGGAAGCGCCAGCGCGGCGGCAACGCCCTCGCCCGCCGCGAGCCGCGGCAACGCAAGCTCGCCGATCGACTGCGCCGTCGGGCGCAGCGTCGCGTCGACGGCCGCGAGTTCCAGCTCCTTCGCAAGCGCCGGATACGCGGCGAAGCCGTTCCCGGCGCCGCAAGCGTCGGCATGCGGAGCAGGCAATTGCAATGTCGCGGGCGCCGCCGCCACGGGCACCATCACAGCACGCCACGCATCGCCGTCCGCCGCATACATGCCCGCATAGACCTCGCGCATGCGGGCATCGAGGCAGGCAACGACCGACGTCCAGCCGTGCGTGCGCCGCGCCTCGTGCGCGAGCGCTTCCAGCGTGGGCACCGCGACGACGGCGAGGTCCGCGCCAAACGCGAGACCCTGCGCGACGCCGCAGCCGATGCGGATCCCGGTGAACGATCCCGGCCCGGCGCCGAAGGCGATGCCGTCGAGCTGGCCCAGCGCGAGCCCGGCCTCGGCGAGCACCTCCCGCACCATCGGCAGCAGGCGCTCCGAATGCGCCTGCCCCGCGTGCTCGTCGCGCACGTGCCAGCGCCGGCCGTCGCCGACGGCCACGCTGCACCACTCGGTCGAGCTGTCGAGCGCTAGCATCCACATGCGGCGATTTTACTGCACAAGTAGAATGTCGGGTTCCGCGCCGAAAATTCCTCGATGCCCGAATCCACCCACCGCGCCGTCCACGCTGCACCACCGCTGATCGCCGACGTGGCGTCGCTCGACCAGGAGGGTCGCGGCGTCGCGCGCATCGGCGGCAAGGCCGTGTTCGTCGAAGGCGCGCTGCCGGGCGAACGCGCGGTCATCACGACGCTCAAGCGGAAGCCGAATTACGAAATCGCCCGCGCCGACCGCATCCTGCGTACGAATCCCGCCCGCGTGGTCCCGCGGTGCCCGCATTTTGGCGTCTGCGGCGGCTGCTCGCTGCAGCATTTCGACGCCGCCGCGCAAGTCGCCGGCAAGCAGCGCGCGCTGGAGGACGCACTGTGGCATCTCGCGCGCGTGCGCGCCGACCTGCTGCTGCCGCCGATCCACGGACCGGCGTGGGGCTATCGGCACCGGGCGCGGCTGTCCGTGCGGCTCGTCCCGAAAAAAGGCGGCGTTCTCGTCGGCTTCCATGAGAAGAAGTCGAGCTATGTCGCGGACATGACGTCGTGCGCGATCCTGCCGCCGAGAGTCTCGGCGTTGCTGCCCCTGCTCCGGCGCCTGGTCGACGAGCTTTCGATCCGCGATCGGCTGCCGCAGATAGAGCTGGCGCTGGGCGACGGCCACGACAAGGAGACATCCGCTTGCGCTCTCGTGCTGCGCATCCTCGCGCCGCTCTCCGCAGCCGACGAAGCGTTGCTGACGGCCTTCGCCGATGCCCATGACATCGAGTTCTGGCTGCAGCCGGCCGGGCCGGAAACCGTGGCGCCGTTTCTGCCGGCGCCATCGCGCCTTGCCTACGACCTGCCCGAGTTCAACCTCGAGTTCCCGTACGCGCCGACCGAATTCACGCAGGTGAATCCCGCGATCAATCGCGTGCTGGTTCGACGAGCCATGACGCTGCTCGACCCGCGACCCGGCGAGCGCATCGCCGACTTTTTCTGCGGCATCGGCAATTTCACCCTGCCCATCGCGCGCCGCGGTGCAAGTGCGGTCGGCGTCGAAGGGAGTCCGGTGCTCGTTCGCCGCGCCGAAGAGAACGCGGCGCACAACGGGCTCACGGGCCGCGCGACATTTCGCGTCGCGAACCTGTTCGCCACCACGCCGGAAAGCTTCGAGGCGCTGGGTCCGCTGGACAAAATATTGCTCGACCCGCCGCGCGAAGGCGCGATCGCGGTGGTCAAGGCGCTTCCCGGCGACGGCGCGCCGTCGCGCATCGTCTACGTGTCGTGCGCGCCGGCAACGCTCGCCCGCGACGCGGAAGTGCTCGTGCACAGCCATGGATACACGCTGGCCGCCGCCGGCGTGATCAACATGTTTCCGCACACCGCGCACGTCGAGTCCATTGCGCTGTTTCAGCGCTAAACGGGCGCTGACGCGCGCTATTTCAGGAAAATCAGCACGTCGGCCACCGCCAGCACGGCAATCACGCCGACGGTGCCCGTCACGCCGATGCCGCGACCGATCGACAGCCCGGGGGTTCGCAGAAGCCCCATCGCGTGGGCGACGCGGGCGACCACGAGCACCACGCCGCAACCATGCAGCAAGGCAGGCCGCGCGCCGCCGAGTTCCGCGACGAGCATCAGGATGAGCGCAATCGGCACATATTCGATCGCGTTGCCGTGGACGCGGATCGCGCGCGTGAGCCGGGAGTTGCCGCCGTCGCCGATGCCGGTCTTCGTCTGCCAGCGCATGACCATGATCCGTAGCGCGAGCACCAATATGATGAAGGCGCAAAGCGCTGCGTAGAGCGCCGTGACCGGCGCTGGATTATTCGTCATCGAAGTCACCCTCGTCCATCCACGCCATCTGGATCGCTTCGAGGACCTTCTCGCCGGAATGCTTGGGATCGTCGTCGAAGTCCGGCAGGGCCAGCACCCATTGCCGCAGGTCGGTGAAAAGCACGGTCCTGGGATTCGTGTCGGGCCGCGCCTCGGCGAGCGCGATGGCGATCTCGCGAGTGTCGGTCCACTTCATGGTCAATGCTTTTCCTTGGCGTAGTTGATCGTGTAGCGCGGAATCTCGATCTTGAGCGGCGCGTCGTCGACGATCGCCTGACACGAGAGCCGGGATTGCGGCGTCAGCCCCCACGCGCGGTCGAGCAGGTCGTCTTCGTCCTCGGTCGACGGCGACAGTGACGAGAGTCCCTCGCGCACGATCACGTGGCAGGTCGTGCACGCGCAGGACTTCTCGCACGCGTGCTCGATCTCGATGCCGTGGTCCAGCAGCGCGTCGCAGACCGACACACCCTTCTCGACCTCGAAGCTCGCGCCGTCGGGGCAGATGTCGGGATGCGGAAGGACGTCGATGCGCGGCATGGCGATCAGGTCAAGGCGTCGATGCGGCGGCCCTTGAGCGCGCGCGAAACACTGCGGTCCATGCGCCGGCTCGCGAACTCGTCGGTGGCGCGGTTGAGCGCCGACGTGGCCGCGGCGAGCGCCCGATGGTCGTCCCCGGCGCGCAGGCGGTCAACCTCCGCGAGCGCCGTTTCGATCACGGCCCGCTCGCCCGGGGCCAGCAATTCGCCATCGGCCGCAAGCGCGTTCCGGGTCGCCGTCGCGATCTGGTCCGCCTCGACCTGCGCCTCGGCGAGTGCCCGCGCCGCCATGTCGTCCACCGCGTGCGCAAATGAATCCTGCAGCATCCGCGCGATCTCGCCGTCGGACAGGCCGTACGACGGCTTCACGACGATCGCGGCCTCCACACCCGCCGTCAGCTCGCGCGCCGACACCGACAGCAAGCCATCGGCATCGACCTGGAATGTGACGCGCACGCGCGCCGCGCCCGCCGTCATCGGCGGAATCCCGCGCAACTCGAAGCGCGCGAGCGAGCGGCAGTCGGAAATCTTTTCGCGCTCGCCCTGCACGACGTGGATCGCGATCGCCGTCTGGCCGTCCTTGAACGTCGTGAATTCCTGCGCGCGCGTCACCGGAATGGTCGAGTTGCGCGGCACGATCTTTTCGGTGAGGCCGCCCATCGTCTCCAGCCCCAGCGAGAGCGGGATGACGTCGAGCAGCAGCCAGTCGTCGGCGCCGTCGGCCTTGCGGTTGCCGGCGAGCGCGTCGGCCTGGATCGCCGCGCCGAGTGCGACAACCTGGTCGGGATTGAGATTGGTGAGCGGCGGCTGCCTGAAGAAATCGCCGACCGACTTCTGGACCTGCGGCATGCGCGTCGCTCCGCCGACCATCACCACGCCCTTGATGTCGGAGGACGACAGCGCGGCGTCGCGCAGCGCGCGCTTCACCGGTCCCAGCGTCTTCGCGACGAGATTGGCCGTGATCGACGTGAACGTCGCGACGTCGAGCGTGACGTCGACCTTCCGGCCCGTCGACAGCGTCGCGACGATGGGCGCCGACGCGTGCAGCGTCAGGTTTTCCTTCGCCTCGCGCGCCTTCAGCATCAGAAGGCGCGTGTCCTCGGGCGACAGCGGCGGCAGTCCCGCGGCCTCGATCACCCAGCAGTAGACACGGTGGTCGAAATCGTCGCCGCCGAGCGCGGAGTCGCCGTTGGTTGCGAGCACCTCGAAGACACCTTTGGAAAGCCGCAGGATCGAAATGTCGAACGTGCCGCCGCCGAGGTCGTATATCGCGTAGGTGCCTTCGGACGCGTTGTCGAGCCCATAGGCGATCGCCGCGGCGGTGGGCTCATTCAATAGGCGCAGGACCGGAAGGCCCGCGAGCGTGGCCGCATCCTTGGTCGCCTGCCGTTGCGCGTCGTTGAAATACGCGGGCACCGTGACGACCGCGCCGGCAAGCGCGCCGCCGAGGCTCGCTTCCGCGCGCTCGCGCAACGTGCGCAGGATCTCGGCCGACACTTCGACGGGCGTCTTGACGCCGCCGCGCGTGGCGACCCGCACCATGCCGGGATCGTCGACGAAGCGGTACGGAAAGCGTCGCGCATCGGAGAGGTCGGACAGGCCACGCCCCATCAGGCGCTTGACCGACACGATCGTGTTCTGCGGATCCGCCGCCTGCTGCGCCTGCGCGATGTGGCCGACCTCCACGCCGGCTTCGCCATAGCGGACGATCGACGGCAGCAGCGGATGCCCGGCGTCGTCCGGCAGGACCACGGGGATGCCGTTACGCACCGTCGCCACGAGCGAATTCGTCGTGCCGAGGTCGATGCCGACCGCGCGCCGGCGCTCGTGTGGCGCGGGCGATGCGTCGGGCTCGGAGATCTGCAGCAGCGCCATCAGTCGTCCTGCCCGGATTGCATTTCGTCGATGTCCGCCGCGAGCTTGGCGAGGAACCGGAGTTGGCGCACCTCCGCGCGCGCCGCATCCCATGCGCCTTCGGCATCGAGCCGCGCGGCCAGGCGCTGCTCGAGCGCATGCGCATCCGCGCGGACTTCGGCAACGAGCGCTTCGAGACGCGAAGCATCGCCTGCCGCAATCGCTTCATCGGCGGCTTCGCGGCGTTCGAGCTGGCGCTCCAGGAAATCGTACGGCAACGCGGTGTCCGTTTCCGCGAACGCCTCGATGCCGTGCAACGACAGCAGGTATTGCGCACGCGCGACAGGATCGCGCAGCGCCTGATACGCCTCGTTGACGCGGGCCGACGATTGCAGAGCGAGCCGCTGCTCGGCTTCCGGCGCGCGGGCAAAGCGGTCCGGATGCACTTCGCTTTGCAGCGCGCGGTAGGCGCTGTCGAGCGATGCCGTATCGAAGCGGAAGCGCTCCGGCAGGCCGAAAAGCTCGAAGTGGTTGCGGGAGAAATCGATCATCGTGCGTTCCCCCCGCCGGGAAGGCGCTCGTTCGTCAGACGTTGAAGCTTTCGCCGCAGCCGCACTCGGCTTTCACGTTCGGGTTGTTGAACTTCAATCCTTCGTTCAAGCCCTCGCGCGTGAAATCGAGCTCCAGCCCTTCGAGATACGGCAGGCTCTTCGGATCGACGACCACCGTCACGCCGTGGCTTTCGAAGCGCAGGTCCTCCGGGCGGAAATCGTCGGCGTACTCGAGCTTGTAGGCGAGCCCGGAGCAGCCCGACGTGCGCACGCCGAGGCGCAGGCCGACGCCCTTGCCGCGCTTGTCGAGCTGGGTCGCGATGTGCTTCGCCGCGGTTTCGGTGAGCGTGATCGACATTGCGGGTTCCGCGTGCAGGTTATGTTTCAGTGGGCGGCCTGCGGCTCGCAGACGGGCGCCGAAGCGTCCGTCGCGTCGCCGGCCACGTGCTTGTTCCGGTAATCCGCCACCGCCGCCTTGATCGCGTCTTCCGCGAGGATCGAGCAGTGGATCTTGACCGGCGGCAACGCCAGCTCTTCGGCGATCTGAGTGTTGCGGATGGCGACCGCCTCGTCGAGCGTCTTGCCCTTCACCCATTCGGTGACGAGCGACGACGACGCGATGGCCGAGCCGCAGCCGTACGTCTTGAACTTGGCGTCCTCGATGCGGCCGTCAGCGCCGACGCGGATCTGCAGCTTCATCACGTCGCCGCAGGCCGGCGCGCCGACCATGCCCGTGCCGACATCTTCGGCGTCCTTCGCGAACGAGCCGACGTTGCGCGGATTTTCGTAGTGGTCGAGTACCTTGTCGCTGTATGCCATTTTGCCGCTCCTTGAACTTAGTGCGCCGCCCACACGACCGAGTCGAGGTCGACGCCATCCTGGTGCATTTCCCACAGCGGGGAGAGTTCCCGCAGCTTTGCGACCTTGCGTTTCAAAAGGTCGATCGTGTAGTCGACGTCCGCTTCTGTCGTGAAGCGGCCGATCGTGAACCGGATCGAGCTGTGCGCGAGCTCGTCGCTCCTACCCAGCGCGCGCAGCACATACGACGGCTCGAGCGAGGCGGACGTGCATGCCGACCCGGACGACACCGCGATTTCCTTGATCGCCATGATCAGCGATTCGCCCTCGACGAAATTGAAGCTCGCGTTGAGGTTGTGCGGCACGCGATGCGCCATGTCGCCGTTGACGTAAACTTCCTCGATCTCCGAGAGGCCCTTCCACAGCTTGTCGCGGAGCTTCCTGATGCGCTCGTTCTCGACCGCCATCTCGGCCTTCGCGATGCGGAACGCCTCGCCCATCCCGACGATCTGGTGCGTGGGCAACGTGCCCGAACGCATGCCGCGCTCGTGGCCGCCGCCGTGCATCTGTGCTTCGATGCGGACGCGCGGCTTGCGGCGGACGAACAGCGCGCCCATGCCTTTCGGGCCGTATGTCTTGTGCGCCGAGAACGACATCAGGTCGACCTTCAGCGTCGCGAGGTCGATCGGCACCTTGCCGGTCGCCTGCGCGGAATCGACGTGGAAGATGATGCCCTTCGCGCGGCAGATCTCGCCGATCGCCGCGATGTCCTGGATCACGCCGATCTCGTTGTTGACGAACATCACCGACACGACGGACGTGTCCGGGCGCAACGCGGCCTTGAACGCGTCGATATCGAGGAGGCCCTCGTCCTTGACGTCGAGGTACGTGACCTCGAAGCCTTCGCGCTCGAGCTCGCGCATCGTGTCGAGCGTGGCCTTGTGCTCGGTCTTGACGGTGACGAGGTGCTTGCCCTTGTCCTTGTAGAAATGCGCGGCGCCCTTGAGCGCGAGGTTGATCGATTCGGTCGCGCCCGAGGTCCACACGATTTCGCGCGAGTCGCAGTTGACGAGCGCCGCGACGTTTTCACGCGCTTCCTCGACCGCCTTCTCGGCTTCCCAGCCGTAGGCGTGCGAGCGCGATGCCGGGTTGCCGAAGTGCTCGGTCAGCCAGGGAATCATCGCCTGCGCGACGCGCGGATCCACCGGCGTCGTCGCCGAGTAATCGAGATAGATCGGGGTCTTCATGAGCGATTTTACGGCCGGCTCTACGTAGTGTTTGCTGACCTGGATCACGCAATCGTCTCGGGCAGGGGCTTGCGCGTTGCCGCCATCGTGCGGTGATCGTGCATCACGTTGACGTCCGGCTTGTCCTGGGCGGCGACGAGTTGCGCGAGGTCGACCGAGCGCAGGTACGAAAAAATGTGGGCGTTGAGGTTCGTCCACAGCTCGTGCGTCATGCACCGCTGGCCGTCGTCCTTGCAGTTTTCCGCGCCCCCGCACTTCGTGGCGTCGATCGGCTCGTCGACCGCGACGATGACGTCGGCGACCGACACGGCGTCGGCCGCGCGGGCGAGACGGTAGCCGCCGCCGGGGCCGCGGACGCTCTCAACGAGTCCGGCGCGCCGGAGCTTGCCGAAAAGCTGCTCGAGGTAGGACAACGAGATCTTCTGGCGCTCGGAAACGCCGGCCAGCGTGACCGGGCCCTTCGTCCCGTGCATGGCGATGTCGATCATCGCCGTGACCGCGAATCGTCCCTTGGTGGTTAGACGCATGATGGGTTACCTGTATCCATTTGGTTGCCGGGCGCCGGGCGCAGGCTGGGCGCGAACGGTGATTGTCGTATTTCCGACTAGTTTAGTCAACTAAAAGCCCGACTAGTTCAGTCGGTCACTCGATCATCTGGTTCAATCGCTTTGGGTCGAAGCCCTCGGCCGTCGCTCGCGCGTCGTCGAGGTCGACGCCGCTGTCGTGCAGCCCGGCCACCAGCCGGTCGAGCCGCGCATCGCTCGCCGCGACATGGTCGATCAGCCGGTGGATCGCCTGCACGATGGGGTCGTTCATGTCCTGGGATATGCCGTACGCCGAGAATCCCATCTTGGCCGCCTGGTCCTCGCGACGGGCCTGATCGTCGCCCAAAAGGATCCGGGCGGGCACGCCGACGGCCGTCGCACCTGCAGGAACGTCGCGTACTACGACGGCATTGGAGCCTATCTTGGCCCCATCTCCCACTAAAATCGGCCCCAGGATCTTGGCGCCGGCGCCGATGACCACGCCTTTGCCGAGCGTGGGATGGCGCTTGCCCGCGTTCCAGGACGTCCCGCCAAGCGTAACCCCATGATAGAGCGTGCAATCGTCGCCGATGTCCGCCGTTTCGCCGATGACGATTCCCATGCCGTGGTCGATGAACACCCGCCGGCCGACCTTCGCGCCCGGATGGATCTCGATGCCGGTGAAAAAACG
>JBDTLY010000087.1:0-9727 GCA_039934535.1 Casimicrobiaceae bacterium
CATCATTGGGCAGCCGGCAGGCGCCGTGGGCGACGCCTGCGTCAAAGTCGACATCGGCGCCGATGCGATCATGGATGCGGTCGGCACAATCCCGCGGCGTGCACAGGACCACGTTGCCGAACACGTCGAAGCCGTCCATCACGCCCGTCTGCCGCATCGGATTGCGCAGCGGCTCGATCAGCAGCTTTTCAGCAAACAACAAAGACCCGTCGGGACGCGCGGCCGTCGTCGCGAACGACAGCACCGTGGCGCCGAAGCACTCATCGACGTGATGGTATTTCCTCCCCGGCTGCACGATCTCCGAGCACAGCAGGGAGGCCGTCGGTGCAATGGTAATCCGGGTTTCGCTCGCGAACCGGGCATTGCGATGCGGAATCAGTGGTTCGGGCAGGTATTCGAGGTAGGCGCCGTCGTCGAGCGTGAGCGACTGCGACTGCAGCGCATAGTTGGCGTCCATCGCGTGGACCTTTGTTGCCGATTGGGTCGTCAGGTGCGCCCTCGCGTCCCGGTCGAGCGTGACTTCCAGCGCCATCCGGTCCCCTTGCAGAATGCAGCCGGCGGTCGTGATGATGAACAGCGAGGCGAGATCGGGCAGGGCCTCGTCGCAATGGAGCGCTCGCTGCGCGAGATACGGCGCGCGCGAATCGAGATCGGCCAGAAGCGTGCGGCCGTCGCGGCGCTCGAAGCCCAGGCGAAGGAAGCCCGACTTGCCGATGGCGCCGCTGCGCATCTGCGGCGGTTCGTCAGCGTAACCCGCGAATGCCGGCGGCGCGAAAGAGGGCAGATGCTCGGCAGCGCCCATCAGGCGGGCAGTCTCGCGGGGAGTTTCAGGTCGAACAGCAGGTCGTCGACGATCAGCTCGACCAGCGCGGGAACGCCCTCGCCCGTGCGGCAGTTGGTGAACAGGAAGGGTTTTTCGCCGCGCATCAGCTTCGAATCGCGCGCCATTACCTCGAGGCTCGCGCCCACGTGCGGCGCGAGATCAGTCTTGTTGATGACGAGGATGTCCGATTGCGTGATTCCCGGGCCATTCTTGCGGGGAATCTTGTCGCCTGCGGCCACGTCGATGACGTAAATGAAAAAATCGACCAGCGCCGGGGAGAACGTCAACGTCAGGTTGTCGCCGCCGCTTTCGATCAGCACGACGTCGCCGTCCGGAAAGCGGGCTTCCATGTCCTCGACCGCGGCGAGGTTCATGCTCGGATCCTCGCGCACGGCCGTGTGCGGGCACGCGCCGGTCTCCACGCCGACGATGCGCTCCTCGAGGAGGATGCCCTTCAGCGTTCGCTGGACGTGCTTCGCGTCCTCGGTCGTCACCACGTCGTTGGTGATGATGAGGACCTTGATGCGCATCTCGAGCAGGCGCGGCGTGATGGCCTCGACGATCGCCGTCTTGCCCGAGCCGACCGGGCCGCCGATGCCGATGCGCGTTATCTTCTTTGCCACGTTGGAATTTCTCCAGGAAACGCGCTTCAGTTCATGAACAGCCGCACGTGCGCCTTGACGTGGACGGCCGCGAGGATCTCCGCCAGCGGCGCGAAGCCCGCCATGTCGGACAAATCAGAGGATTCGGCGCGCCGGTACGCCGCTTCCGCGTCGGCGTTGAGCGCAAAGAGCATCTGTTGCGTGTCGATGTGGCTGACGCGCATCAGGCGCAGCGCGGCGCCCAGGATCGCGTTCGCTACGCCGTATTGGTGGACGACGAAGGCTTCGCGCGCGGATAGCCCCTGCGCGGCGAAATTCACGGCGAGCGCCACCGGATGGCTGCCCGGCGTCGCGCCGGACGCGACCCGCTCGCGCCAGAGCAGGAGCAACGGCGAACCGACGACCGTCGCCCCCATCTCGGTGAATTTCTTCCCCATGCGCACGGACATCGTGCGCGTCTCGCCGGACAGCTTTCGAGCGTAGACGAGCCGGTCGATGTCGACGAGCGTGTCGACGTCGCCTTCCGTCGCCGCGCGATGGGCGCAGACGAGCCCGATCCCGTCCCCCCGGTTTGCCTGCTCGACGGCCGTGCGCGCGAACGCGAGCAGGCTGGTTGTATCGGTGACGACGCGCTTCTGGACCGCGGATTCGAGCCCGCAGGAAAACGCGAAGCCGCCGACCGGAAACGTCGAGTCGCCGAACTGCAGCATCCGCGCAAGGGACGTCGCGGTGACGGGCGTCGCGGCGCCGTCGTCAGCGGGTCTCATGGAGCGGGGTCGGCGTCGGGATGTGGATGGACGTGCGCGCGCACCGGCGAGCGGCCATACGCGCGACCCGTTTCGGGCTCGATCGCGACATACCGGTCCTGGGTGTGCGTATGGATCGGGCCTTCCGCGCCGCCGAACAACCGGCGCGACTCGTGTGGAGCAAGGTAGGGAACGATTTCGTCGCCGCGCACGAACTCGATGCGAATGCCCTCGAACCGATGCGTCTTCATGACGGCCGCCATGACTTTGTGGTCGACGGTGAGCGGCACGAACACGCGCGTGTCCTTGACCAGCGCCGGCCAGTGCTGGTTGCCGAGCGCATGGCCCAGCTCGACGCACACGCGCATCGCGATGTCCTGTGGCTGGCCCGCCAATGCGTCCAGGTGCACGATCATCACGTCGCGCAGGCTGATTTGCGCCACGACGCCGCGCGCCGTCGCCGCGTCCCAGAGGAGCACGTCGCCGTTGCGCAGGAACGCGCCGCGATCGAGCGAAACGGCAACTTCGACGCCGGTCGCGGTCTTCTTGCGGAAGCGGTTCTTCTGCGCTTCCCAATGGTCGAGGGCCAGCGTTTCCATGGCGCCGGCCGCGAGGCGCGCCGCCCATTCGGGCTCGCTGACGTTGCCCAGGATTTTTTCGATGAGGATCAAGGCGCGCCGTCAGCTGAAGAAGTACTTCTGGTTGAGGGAGATCGTCTTCAGCGGCGCCACCGTCGCGTGCACGCCGTCGACGGTGACCGCGAAGGTCTCCGGCGACACTTCGATCTTCGGGGTGCCGGAATTCCTCACCATGTCCTTCTTGCCGATCTTGCGGGTGTTCTTCACCGCGACGGTTTCACGGTTCAATCCCAAACGCTCGCCAACCCCGGCCGCTTTCGCCGCGCCGGAAACGAACGTCATGCACGTGGTGTTCAACAACTGCCCATAGCTGCCGAACATCGGCCGGTAGTACGTTGGCTGCGGCGTCGGGAGCGACGCGTTCGGGTCGCCCATCACCGCCCAGTTGACCACGCCCGCCTTGAGCACGAGCTTGGGCTTGGCGCCGAAGAACGCCGGCTCCCACAGCACGAGGTCCGCGACCTTGCCGACCTCGACCGAGCCCAGCACGTGCGAGATGCCGTGCGCGATCGCCGGATTGATCGTGATCTTGGCGACGTAGCGCAGAACGCGGAAATTGTCGTTGCCCTTGGCGTCTTCGGGCAGCTTGCCGCGTCCGGTCTTCATGGCGTCGGCGGTCTGGATGGTGCGCAGCCAGCATTCGCCGACGCGACCCATCGCCTGCGCATCGCTGGAGAAGATCGAGATCACGCCGAGGTCGTGCAGAACGTTTTCGGCGGCGATGGTCTCGGCGCGGATGCGGCTCTCGGCGAACGCCACGTCCGAGGGAATGTCGGGACTCAGGTGGTGGCACACCATGATCATGTCGTAAAGCTCCGCCTGCGAATTTACGCCGTAGGGGAGGGTGGGGTTGGTGGAGGCGGGCAGCACGTTCGGCAGGCCCGCCACCTTGATGATGTCCGGCGCGTGGCCGCCGCCGGAGCCTTCGGTATGAAACGAATGGATCGTGCGGCCCTCGAACGCCGCGATCGTGTCCTCGACGAAGCCGGATTCGTTCAGCGTGTCAGTATGCATGCACACTTGCACGTCCATTTCGTCCGCGACAGTGAGCGCCGAGCGCAGCACCGCCGGTGTCGTGCCCCAATCCTCATGGCATTTGAAGCCGAGCGCGCCGGCCTCGATCTGCTCGATCAGCGCCGGCTTGCCGTGCCCGTGGCCCTTCCCGAGGATGCCCGCGTTGACCGGCCAGCCCTCGAAAGCGCGCAGCATGTTGGCGATGTTTCCCGGTCCGGGCGTGACCGTCGTAGCATTCGAGCCGTCGGTAGGCCCGGTGCCGCCGCCGATGAGCGTGGTGGTGCCGTTGGACAACGCGGCATACGCCTGCTGTGGCGAAATGAAGTGGATATGCGTGTCGATCCCGGCAGCGGTCAGGATGAGATGGTTGCCCGAGATGGCGTCGGTCGCGAGGCCGAGCTCGAGGCCGGGCGTCACGCCATCCATCGTCTGCGGATTGCCCGACTTGCCGATGGCGCAGATGCGTCCGCCGCGGATGCCCACGTCCGCCTTGATCACGCCTTGCACGGCGTCGATGATCGTCACGTTGGTGATGACAAGGTCGGGCGGCCCGTCGGCGTAGGTCAGCCGATTGTCCATCCCCATGCCTTCGCGCAGGCTCTTGCCGCCTCCGAATACGATCTCGTCGCCGTACGCGCCGCGCAAATCACGTTCGATCTCGACAAAGAGGCCGGTGTCGCCGAGGCGGATGCGGTCGCCGACGGTGGGGCCGAACAATCCCACGTATTCGTTGCGCGAAAGGGTCGCCATCTGCGGGGTCCTCGACTCGGTGTCGAACGCGGCGCGGCGCGCCGGCGCTACGCCTTGGAACGAAAGCCGCGCTGCTTCGCCAGCGCAACGGACTTCGCCTTCTGTGATGCGCCGGCGTTGCCGGCCGTCGGGCCATCGACCAGGTTGTTGAAGCCGTAGACCGCGCGCTTGCCGCCGTACGGAACGAGCATCACTTCCCGCTCGTCGCCGGGCTCGAAGCGCAGCGCCGTGGACGCGGGGATGTTGAGATGCTGGCCAAACGCCGCGCCGCGGTCGAATTCCAGCGCGCGATTCACTTCGAAAAAATGGAAGTGCGATCCGACCTGCACGGGGCGGTCGCCCGTATTGCGCACCTTGAGCACGGTCACTTTCAACTTCTCGTGGAACCGGATCGGCGCCGGATGGCACACATAACCTCCGACCGCGACATTCGCCGTCGCCGGATCGACGTCGGCGGCGATCGCTGGCCCCGCCTTCACTTCAGCCATGGCGCGTTTCCCCTGTCCGTCGTCACTGGATCGGCGTGTGCACGGTCACAAGCCGGCTGCCGTCGGTGAACACCGCCTCGACCTGCACCATCGGGATGAGATCGGCCACGCCGTCCATCACGTCGTCCTTGGTGAGCGCGGTGCGCGCTTCCCGGGTGACCTCGTCGATGGCTTTGCCGGCGCGCGCGCCGTCGAGCGCGCTGGCGGAGATGACGGCGACGGCTTCGGGATAGTTGAGCTTGATTCCCTTCGCTTTGCGCTTCAGCGCCACGTCGGCCATCATGTAGATGAGAAGTTTGTCGAATTCGCGTGGCGTCAACTGCATCGGCGTCTCCTGCAAATGCCTGCTCGAGTATCAAGCGTAATCCGGCATAATGGCGCACGCAAGCCATTCCCTCCATTGACCGATTGCACCAAAACGGCTTGAACCAGCTGTAACGTGTGCGTGGAGCCTGCGGACCGATGATTGCGAGTGTCACCACCGCGCTGCGCGAGATCTGGAGCATGCTCAAAGCGGCGGCGGGGAACTGGGTCAACGACTATGCGCAAAGCATGGGCGCGGCGCTCGCCTTCTATACGATGTTCTCGGTCGCGCCCTTCCTGCTGATCGTGATCGCGGTTGCCGGGTTCGCGTTCGGTGACACGGCGGCGCGCGGCGAGATCTTCATGCAGCTGGAAGGCTTGCTCGGCACACCCGGCGCTACGACCGTGCAGAGCCTCGTCGAAAGCGCCGGCCGGCCCGCGGACAGCGTGCCCGCCGCCATCTTCGGCGTGATCCTCCTGTTCGTCGGCGCGACCTCGGTGTTCGGCGAATTGCAGGACGCCCTCGATCGCATCTGGCGCGCGCCGACCGTGCCGAGCTCCGGCCTGTGGCGGATGGTTCGTGTCCGGCTGCTTTCGTTCGGAATGATCCTGGGGATCGGCTTCCTGCTGATGGTGACGCTGGTATTCAGCGCGGCGATCGCCGTGCTTAGCCGGTGGTGGCATCCGATGTTCGGCGAATGGGAGGCGATCGCGAAATCGGCCGACGTCGCGCTCGGTCTTGTCGTGACGACCGCGGTCTTCGGCGTGATCTTCAAGACGATGCCGCGGGCCGCCGTCGCCTGGAAGGACGTCTGGGTCGGCGCCGCCGTCACCTCGATCCTGTTCGTTGCCGGCAAGTACCTGATCGGCGCCTACATCGGGAGGAGCGGCGTTTCCTCCATCTTCGGCGCGGCCGCCTCGCTCGTCGTCGTTCTGCTGTGGGTTTACTATTCGGCCCAGATCTTCCTCTACGGCGCGGAATTCACGTGGGTGTACTCGCACCGGCACGGTTCGCGCAAGGGGTTGCCCGAAACCGTCGCAGCGGCGTGCTGACGGGGCGAAATGCCTGTTGCACATATCCATGTCCGCTGCCCGGAAGCATGCAGTTTCTGGCGTATTGTCTTGCGGACGGGCCGTTTACCGACTAAATTTCGCCTTTGCTGCGAGTGTCGCGGGCGCCTGAAATGCTTTGGGGGGGCGCCAGCCAAATCCTTCGTGGCCTGACGCCGGGTCGGTGACCGTCGGCGCGGGCGCGTCGAAACGTTCTGCTGGGGGGATCAAGATGAATCGATTTGTTCGTTGGGCCGCCGTGCGGCTGTCGTTCGACCGCGCGGCATCGGGCAGGATTTCACCACAACGATCACGTCGATTCCGATTCTCCCTTGCGCTGCCGCTGCTGCTCGCTGCGGCCGGGGTAGTGGCGCAGGACCTCGCGCCCTCCGCGATCACGCAGATTCAGCAGATCGGCGTCGAGAAACTGTCGCGCACGCCGGCGCAAAAGAAGATTGACTCGCAACTGCTCTACGCGGCCCGCGTCGCGGCCGGCAGCGCGGCGGCGATCTACGGCGCCCTTCCGCAGGTTCCGTCGATTGCGCCGGACGCCAATGGCCGGGTCAAGGTGGATATCCGGGCCGCGGTCGACAGCGGGACCCTTGCGCTCGTGACCAGCGCGGGCGGAATCGTCACCGGCAGCTACCCCGGCAGCAACTCCATTCAAGCCAGTGTTCCCCTGGACAAGCTCGAGCAGATCGCCGCCGACCCGCGCGTGATCTCCGTTCGGCGACCCGCGATCCCGGCAACCAGTCGCGCGGTCAAGGTCACGACGGCCGGCGCCGACGGTGCGCCCCAGCAACCGCTGTCGCCGCGGTTGCAGCGTTTCCAGAAAACGGTCAAAACGGCGCTGGCGGCCTTCAACGACGAAAAGAACTGCTGCGGCGCCGGGGTCATCCCCAAAATCGGCGCGCGCGAATCGCAAGGTGATGCGGCGCATCGCGCCAACAATGCGCGTGCCGCGTTCAACGTCAACGGTGCCGGCATCCGCATCGGCGTCCTGTCCGACAGTTTCGACAATCTCGGCGGCGCCTCCGCCGACATCGCGAGCGGCGACCTGCCAGGTCCCGGGAATCCGAACGGTTTTCTCACGCCAGTGGGATTCGCGGGCTCCGGCGATTGCGCCGCGCCGTGCGGCGCCGACGAAGGCCGCGCGATGCTGCAGATCGTGCACGACCTCGCGCCAGGGGCGATCCTTTTCTTCGCGACCGCCTTCAACAACGATGCCGATTTCGCCAACAACATCCGCGCCCTCGGCGGCCTGTCCGTCACCGCGCCTCCGTTCGGCACGCTGGCGCCCGGCTGTGACATCATCATCGACGACGTGTCCTACAGCAACGAAAGCGGGCTGCATGACGGCCAGAATGTGCCGTCCGATGCCAATCTCGCCATGATCACGCAGGCGGTGAACGACGTCGCGGCAGCGGGCGTCCTGTATTTTTCGTCCGCCGCCAATTCGGGCAACGTCGTGGATGGCACGTCGGGCGCGTGGGAGGGCGACTACAGCGCGGGAACCACGCCCGCGGTAATCGGCTACGGCACCGCGCTTAAATGGAACGGAACCGCCGTCGGCAATCCGCTGACCGCCTCCGCGCCCTATGTCGACATGCAGTGGTCGGACCCGATCAACGGCGCGTGCAACGACTACGACTTCTTCCTGCTGAACGCCGGCATGTCGGGCGTGACGGCGTTTTCGACCAACACGCAGGATTGCACGAACGATCCGTTCGAAGAGCTCTATACCGGCGCGACTTTCCCGGTCGGAGCAAACCTGGTCGTGGTGCTCGCGGCCGCCGATCCGATGATCGTCGGCAGCACGAGCCTGCCCAGGTTCATCAGCATCACCACCAATCGCGGGCAGATCCAGTACAACACCAACGGCGCGACTCGCGGCCACAATGCCGCGGCTTCCGGTTTCAGCATCGCCGCGACGCCGGCGGCGCAGGCCTTCGGACCGCCGACGCCCAACGGCCCGTTCCCCGGCCCCTTCGTGGCGTCAAACGAGATCGAGGAATTCAGTTCCGACGGCCCGCGCCGCGCGTTCTTCAATCCGGACCTGTCCGCGGTCACCCCGGGCAATTTCCTTGCAGCCACCAATGGCGGCATCGTGCGCCAGAAGCCCGACTTCACGGCGGCGGACGGCGTCGACACGACGTTGCCGCCGGCGACGGGGTTGAATCCGTTCTACGGCACGTCCGCGGCTGCGCCGCATGCCGGCGCGATTGCCGCGCTGGTGAAGCAAGCCGCACCTGCTGCCACGCCGGCTCAGATCCGCACCTTTCTCACGTCGACCTCGCTCGACATCATGGCCGCGGGCGTCGACGACGCGAGCGGCGCAGGGATCCTGCAGGCGTTCCAGGCCGTCCAGGCGACCGGGATAACGGGCATCGCCACGCTCGACGCGGGCACCATCACCGTCACGCGCACGCCGGCCCCCGGCCCGATACTCCCGGGCGACAGCGCGACCGTCATCGTGCAGCTGATGAACAACGGTGCGGCGACGGCCACCGGCATCAGCGCGACCCTGACGACGTCGACCCCATGTATCACGATCGGCACGGCGACTTCGGCGTATCCCGATATCGCGATCGGTGCGAATGCGACGAACACCACGCCCTTCGCATTCTCGCTGTCGAACGCCTGCCTCTGCCCGCAGCAGATCGACTTCACGTTGATGGTCACGTTTACCGGCGGGTCGTCGACGGTGACTTTCTCGGTGGTGACCGGGCCGCCGCCGGCCGTCATCAATGCGCAGCTTGACGGAACGGCGCCGACCGGGCTGCCGGCCGGCTATACATTTGTCAGCGGCAACCAGACGGCGCGCCTGGGTCGCGATGGCGTCATTGGCGCCTGCGGACCGGCGAAGGCGTTCCCGGGCCCCTTCGGGTCAGGTACCCGCCGTTACGAAGCCTATTCGTTCACCACGCCGAATACGGCGCCCAACTTCTGCGTCACGGTGAACGTCGCCAGCGCCGGACAGCTGCTGTTTTCGGGCGGCTACCTTGGCGCCTACGACCCGAACAATCTGGGCACGAACTACGTGTCGGATCCGGGATCGAGCTCGACGTCGGAAAGCTACTCCTTTACGGCGCCGGCAAATCAACTGGTGACGATCATCGTCAATGAGGTCAATTCGAGCGCCGTGCCGATTCCGTACACAATCACGATTGGCGGATTGTGCGGCGTGGTGGTGCCCGTCGACGTCGGTGTCACCGCCTTTAACCCCGGGGCATCGGTCGTTCCAGGCACCAACGCGAGCTACACCTACACCGTTACGGAGACGAGCCCCTCGAGTGCTCCCGCGGCGAACGTG
>JBDTLY010000088.1:0-9593 GCA_039934535.1 Casimicrobiaceae bacterium
GTGATCTCGGTCAGGTAGAAGTGGTCGTTGCGGCGCGTCGCGGCCGCCATGCCGAGGAACACGCCCCAGGCGAAAAACGCCGTGGTGACCTGCTGCAGCCACAGCCACGGCGCGCCCAGCGTGCGCGTGACGACGTCGCACAGCACCGCGAGCGTGAACATGAAGATGCAGGCGCCGCACAGGACCATCA
Source organism: Casimicrobiaceae bacterium (assembly GCA_039934535.1). Classification (GTDB taxonomy): domain Bacteria; phylum Pseudomonadota; class Gammaproteobacteria; order Burkholderiales; family Casimicrobiaceae; genus CAIWHR01. The sequence goes on from JBDTLY010000088.1 coordinate 191, forward strand.
GCACGGCTTCGAGCGCGTCGAACACCTTCCACTTCAGGTGGCGGTGACGCTGCAGGATCAGCGCGCGAAAGTTGGCCATCCGGCTCCCCGAATAAGCGGCGCAGGCACGCTCGCGAGGGCGGCGCGCGGCGCGCCGCCTCTCAAACCGCGACGGCCGGATTATTTGACTTCGCGAACCATCTTCAGGATCTTGACCGCGTGCGGTCCGAGCTCGACGGCCAGCTGATCCTGAACGGGCGCGGCGGCCTTCATGAAGCCGGTCTTGTCGACGTTTTCGACGACCTTGACCCCCATCGTCTTCAGCTTGTCGGCGGAGTCCTTCTCGAGCTGCAGCGCCATCGCGGGCTCCTTCTTGCCGACCTCGGCGGCCGCGGCCTGGACCCATCCCTGCTGCTGCGGCGTGAGGCTGTTCCAGGTCTTGTCGCTCACCCAGATGCAGTTGTTGTTCGCCTCGTGCTCGGTCATCGACAGGATCGGCGCCACTTCGTAATGCTTGTTGGCGAGATAGACGTTGACGCCGTTCTCGGCGACGTTCACCACGCCAGTCTGCAGCGACGTGTACACCTCGCCGAAGGGCATGTGCACGGTCTGCGCGCCGTACGCCGGGAAGAGCGTGTCCTCGGTCTTCGTCGCCTGGACCCGCACCTTCTGGCCCTTGACGTCGTCGATCGATTTCACTTCCTTCTTGCTGTACATGTTGCGCATCCCCATCGTGAGGAGGCCCAGCACCTGCGCGCCCTGCACCTGGTCCTTGACCATGTCGCGGAAGGCTTGCGTTATCGCCGGGTCGGCGAGGACCTTGGCGAGATGCGCCTGGTCGCGGAAGATGAAGTGGATCGAGAACACGCCGGCCTGCGGCGCCAGCGTCGACGCATTGGCGGTCGACGTGATGACGAAGTCGATGTCGCCCGCGCGCATCTTCTGCAGCATCTGCGGCTCCTGGCCCAGCTGCGCGCCGGGGAACTGGTTGATGCTCATCGTGCCGCCGCTCAATTCCTTGAGCTTGGCGTCGAAGATGTTGGCGGCGATGCCGTAGGCCGTGGTGTTCGGCTGGTCATACGCGAAGCTGAACGTTCGATTCTGCGCGGCCGCCCCCGCGATCCAGCCCGCGGTCGTCAATGCGGCCACCGCGCCCAACAGCATCCTGCGCCCGACTATTGCGACTCTCATGGTGCGCCTCCTCCAGTTGTCCCCCCGGCCCGGACGTATGTCTCTTGGGGGGTAATTCGCCGTCACGGACGATAGCGGGCCGCCGGGAAAGTTGCAATGGCCCCAGGCGCCGGTCTCCCTGAGGAACGTCCCCATTTGGTGCGGGGACATTGCCCGCCACCGCGTCGCTAGGCGCCGTCCGCGGCGCGCGCGACGACCTCGACCGCATGCTCGAGGCCGTCATCGATGAGCGGTATCGTGTTGCCGGACTGAAGTTCGCCGTCGACCCGCACCGACGGCGCGAGATCCGCAGGTTCTGCCTGCGTGACGGTGATGTGATACATCGTTTCGCGAAAGCGGTAATGCACCTTGAAGGTCTTCCAGTCCGCCGGCAGGCAGGGCGCAACGCGCAGCGCGCCCGCGGCGAGCTCGATCCCGAGCAGCGACTCGAGAATCAGCCGGTACATCCAGCCGGCCGAGCCGGTGTACCACGACCAGCCGCCGCGGCCGGTGTGCGGCGCCATCGCGTAGACGTCTGCCGCCACGACATACGGCTCCACGCAGTAGGTCGCCACACCCGCGGCCGTCCGCCCGTGATTGACGGGATTGATCATGGTCATCGTTTCCCATGCGCGCGCCGCGTCGCCCAGGGCCGCGAACGCCATCACCGACCAGATCGCGCCATGTGTGTACTGGCCGCCGTTCTCGCGCACGCCCGGCACGTAGCCGCGGATGTAACCGGGGTACTGCGTCGACGTGTCGAAGGGCGGCGTGAGCAGCTGGATGAGCGCGTCGTCGCGACGCACGAGCTGCGCGTAGACGGCGTCCATGGCCTTGCGCGATCGCCTCGCCTCGCCGACGCCGGAGAGCACCGACCAGCTTTGCGCGATCGAATCGATCCGGCATTCCGCGTTGCGCGCCGAGCCGAGCGGCGAACCGTCGTCGAAGTACGCGCGCCGGTACCACGCGCCGTCCCAGCCGTGCAGCTCGATGTTGGCGGCAAGCTCCGTCGTCTCTTCGTCGCAGCGCCGCGCGAAGTCGACGTCGCCCCGCAGACGCGCCACCTTGGCGAATTGCGTCAGCACCGAGCACAGGAAGAACGCGAGCCAGACGCTCTCGCCCTTGCCGCCGATGCCGACCAGGTTCATTCCGTCGTTCCAGTCGCCCGAGCCCATCAGCGGCAGCCCGTGGCTTCCGAACCGGAGCCCGTGCAGGATCGCGCGCGCGCCGTGGTCGTACAGGCTCGCCGTGTCGGCGGAGCGGCGCGGCAAGTCGTAGTAGGAGTCTTCCCCCGGATTGACGGGACGCCCGTCGAGGAAGGCGACGGATTCGTCCAGCACGCCCATGTCCCCGGTCGCGAGCACGTAGCGCGCGATCGCCATCGGCAGCCACAAATAGTCGTCCGAGCATTGCGTCCGCACGCCGCGCCCGGAGGGCGGATGCCACCAGTGCTGGACGTCGCCTTCGACGAACTGCCGGCTCGCGCACAGCAGGAGCTGGGCGCGCGTCAACCGCGGTTCGGCGTGAACCAGGGCGAGGACATCCTGCAGCTGATCGCGGAAACCGAACGCGCCGCCGGATTGGTAGAAGCCGCTCCTTGCCCAAAGGCGGCACGAGAGCGTCTGGTAGAGGAGCCATCCATTGCACAGCACGTCGAGCGATTCGTCGGGCGTTTCGACGCGCACCGCGCCAAGCGTCTGCCGCCACTGGCGGCGCACGTCGTCGAGCGATGCCTTCGCGGCGGTCGCGCCGCGGAACCGGTGTACCAGGGCACGGGCGTCGTCGGCGCCCCGTCCGATGCCGAGCCGGAACGTCACGTCGCGCTCGTCGTCCGGCAGGAGTTCCAGCGTTACGGCAATTGCGGCGCAGGGATCGAGCGCAGGCCCCGCCTTGCCGGACAACCGCGTTCGCGTCATCGCGGCGGGTGCGGCGAGCGTGCCGTTGCGGCCGATGAACTCGGTGCGGTCGCAGGTCAGCGTGCGGACCGCATCGTCGACGTCGAAGAACGCCACGCGGTCGCCGAATTCCGTGTTGTAGGCATTGCGCGCGAACAGCGCCCCGGACTTGCCGTCCTTCTCGGTGACGACGTGCATCACCGATTTCGGCCGCTGGTCGCCCAGCACCCATTCGACGTATCCGGTCACGCAAATTCGCCGGGGCCGTCTGGAAGCATTGCGAACCTTCAAGGTCGCGAACTTGACCGCCGCATCGCGCGCGACGTGCATCCACAGCTCGGTGACGATCCCGTCCTCGGCATGCTCGAACACCGTGTAGCCGAAGCCGTGCCGCGTGACGTAGCGCGTCCGGCCGCGCGCCGGCAACGGCGTGGCGGTCCAGAAATGGCCGCTGTCCTCGTCGCGCAGGTAGAACGCCTCGCCGCAGGCATCGCTCACCGGATCGTTGGTCCACGGCGTCAAGCGGAATTCATGGGCGTTTTCGCTGAACGTGTAAGCGCCGCCACTCTCCGAGACGACGGTGCCGAAATACGGGTTCGCGAGCACGTTCACCCAAGGCGCGGGCGTGAGCAGGCCCGGCTCCGTGGTGATGACGTACTCGGTCCCGTCGGGCGTGAAGCCGCCGAGGCCGTTGTCCTGGATCAGCGCCCGCTCCGGCGTCTTGACGACGGCGACTTCGATCTCGCGCTCGCGCACCGGCACGAATCGCGGCGCGCGCACGTCGAGGGCCGCGCGGCCCGCGATCTGGTCAGCCAGCGTGCCCCGGCTGTCGGAGACGATCACCCGCGCGACGGATTCGATGAGGACGCGGTCCTCTTCGGAAATCTGGTCGCCGGGCCGCACGAAGATCCCGCCGGGCCGGTTCATGATCTGCGCCTCGACGCGCGCCGCCACGAGCCCGATGATCTGGTCCTGCAGCAGCTGCCGGTATCCCGCGTGGTCCTCGTTCCAGATCACGAGATCCACCGCGAGGCCCTTGAGGCGCCAATAGGCATGCGCCTGCACCAGTTGCCGCACGAGTTCGATGTTGGCCGCATCGGCGATCCGCACGAGCACGATCGGCAAGTCCCCGGAAATCACGTAGCCCCACAGTCCTGACTGGCCGCGGCGATTCCTGGCGATGACATTCCCGTCGGCGCGCAGCGACGCGTTCGCGAAGACGATCGAATTGGCGAGCCGGGCGTAGAGGCGGGCGTCGGAGTCCGTTGCGTTGATCTGGCGCAGCACGACCTGCGCGTGCGTCCACGCAAGCTCGACGACGCGGTCCGCAAGCCGTGGATCCTGGTATTTGCCGATCAGACCGAGCGCCGCGTCGCGCGTATCGGCGACGCCATAGACCATGTCGATCGTTACCGCCTGCTCCGGCTCGAGCGCGATCCGCTTTCTGATGGCGGCGATCGGATCGAGAACCGAGCCCTCGCTACCGGATAACGCCCCGGCATCGCGCATCGCCTGCGGCGCCGACGGCGTGTTGCCGCGACCGACGAACCGCATGCGATCGGTTTCATACGAAACGTCGCTGGCGGTCGCGCCATGCACGGCCATCAGGTGGAACATCCATGGCGAGCGCTCGTCCGGCGAGCGCGGCCTTCGCGTGCACAGGATCGCGCGCTCGCGGCTCGCGATTTCGGTCTGGACGAACAGGTTGGAAAACGCCGGATGGCTGGCGTCCGCCGCCGGCGTCGCGAGGACGACCTCCGTGTAGCTCGTGATCTCGATGACCTTGCGCACGCGCGAGCGATTGACGATACGCGTCCGGCGGAGCTCGATGTCGTCCTCCGGCGAGACCGCGATTTCGGTGTGGACATCGAACCCCTGGTCGCGCCGGCGGAACTCGGCGCGCCCCTCCGAGAAAATCGCCTCGTAATGATCCGCCGCCTTGCCCACCGGCTGGTGCGCGGTAGACCAGTAGTCGCCGCTCGCAACGTCGCGGAGATAGCAGAACGTGCCCCAGTTGTCGCAGGTTGCGTCTTCGCGCCAGCGCGTTAGCGCGAGGTCGTTCCAGCGGCTGCTGCCGCCGCCCGCGCTCGTGACCATGACGTGGTAGCGGCCATTGGAAAGCAGCTGCACTTCCGGGACGGCCGTCGCCGGGCTCGCGATGACGCGCACCGGCACCTCCGCTTCTCCCGCGCTCGCGCGGATGCCCGCCAGCTCCACGACATGCGGAAAGAACGCCGCGGACTTCGGAATCCGCTCCTGCAACAACAACAGCGTCGCCTGGAACAGCGGGTCCGATTCGAACCGCTTCTGCATCGGCCGGTCGAGCAGCAGGTGGCCGAGCGCCAGCACGCTCATGCCCTGGTGGTGCGCCATGAACGAACGCACGACCGCGCTCGCCTGCCCGCGCGGCAGGCGCGACGGCGTGTAGTCGACGGCCTCGAACAACCCGAATTGCCCCGCCAGGCCATCAGCGGCAAGCCGCTGCAGGTTCTGGCACGCGGCCTCGGGCGCGACCATGAGCGCCAGCACCGACGCATACGGCGCGATGACGACATCCTCCGCGAGCCCGCGCTTCAAGCCGAGCCCGGGCACGCCGAATGCACGATACTGATAGTTGAGGCTCGCATCGACCGCGTTGTAGCCCGACTCCGACATGCCCCAGGGCACGCCCAGCTTACGGCCATGGGCGATCTGCCGTTCCACCGCGGCGCGGCAGGTCTCGTCGAGCAGCGTGTTCTCGTAGGTCGGCATCACGAGCATCGGCATCAGGTACTCGAACATCGAGCCGCTCCAGGACAGCAGGATCGGCCGCTCGCCGGCGGAGGCGAGGAGGCGTCCCAGGGCGAACCAGCTCTCCTGCGGAACCTCGCCCTGCGCGATGGCGACAAAGCTCGAAAATCGCGCTTCCGAAGCGAGCAGGTCGTAGTAGCTGCCGTCGCGCTGGCACTCGTCCACGTTGTAGCCGACCGCGAAGAGATGGCGCGTGCGGTCGTACAGGAAGCCGAAATCCATGCGCGCCATACCCTCGCATTGCGCCGCGAGCCGTTCGAGCGCCTCGATGCGCTCGCCCGCGCGCGCCGCGGCCGCGGCCGCGAGCCGCGCCGCCTCCTCCAGCCGGTCGCGTGGGGCAGGCGATGTCGCCGCAGCGCGCGCGCGTTCCATCTGTGAAATCAGTTCAGGATTCGGATCGGCGAGTTCGCGCAACGTCGGGATCGGCGAAAGAACCGGCAGCAGCGCCAGCGCCTCCTCCAACTCCGGACGCTCCAGCCACGGGGCGAACAGCGCCAATTCGTCGAGCGCACTTCGACATTGAATGGTTAACGCGTCGATCCAAACGCGCGCTTCGCTCGCCGGTGCAGCGGCAATATGGGCGGCGACAGCGGCGATCTCGCCCTCCAACCTCGTGAGCCAGCGATGCGCGGACGCGGCGCTCACGGGCCGGGCGTCGTACGCGGAGTCGAGCGCGCGTCGGAGTTGCAGGGCGACCGCCGGCACGCCGGCCCCGAACGAGTCGACCAGCACGCGCGCCGTGTCGACGAAGCCCGCGAACAGGCGCAACTCCAGAATCCGGTCGTCGGGCAGGGCCCGCAGCCCGGCCCGCAGGGTCAGAAGATGGCCCGCCAGGTTGCCGCTGTCGACCGACGAAATGTAGCGAGGCGCGAGCGGCAGCAGCGATTGCGTGTCGTACCAGTTGTAGAAGTGGCCCTGATGCCGCTCGAGCGATTGCATCGTTTGCAATGCACGGGTCACGCGCCCGACCAGCCGCCCTGGGGGCAGGTAACCGAAATCGTACGCCGCGAGGTCGGCGAGCAGCGCCATGCCCATGTTGGTCGGCGATGTGCGGTGCGCGAGCGTGCCGGTGGGGACCTCCTGATAGTTGTCGGGCGGCAGCCAGTGGTCCGCGGGGCCGACGAACGTCTCGAAATACGCCCAGGTGCGGCGCGCAAGCTTGTGCAGGAAGTCGACCTGGTCGGGCGTGAGCCGTGCGACGCGCGGCGAGAGCGGCCGGCTCAACCACCACGCAAGCGCCGGCGCGAGGAGCCAGAGCAGCAGGAACGGCGCGGCCACCGGAAGCGCCGCGCGATTCGTGGCCACGACGGCGCCCGTGGCAACCATCGCCATCGCCGGCGCGGCCCACATCGCCGCAAACGAAGCGGCGAGCGTCGTGCGCTTCCCGGATTCCTGTCCGCTCGCCGGCGCCCACTCGAGAAGCTGCCGGCCCGTGACGAGGATCCGCCAATGCGTGCGCACGATGGCGTCGGCATTGAACCACGCTTCGTGGGGAAGGCACGCGATCGAGAACACGAGCTGCAGCGCGCGCCGCGCCGCGGCCCGCGAGGTGAACACAAGATGTTGAACGAGCGGCGCATCGTCGGACTTTTGCAGCAGGTCCAGCAACGACGCAATGAGCGACGGCACGGCGAGGATGCCGAGCGCGACCAGCGTCCACGACCATGCGGGCCGCAAAATCGTCCAGCCGAGCAGCAGGATCAACAGCAGCGCGGGCGGGACGAGGCTGCGCCGCAGGTTGTCGAAGATCTTCCACTGCGAAATGAGCGAAAGCGGATTCCGCAGGCGAGCGCCGTCGGCGCCCGGAACCCGTCGCCAGAGCCAACTCGCAATCTGCCAGTCGCCGCGAATCCAGCGGCGGCGGCGGCTGACGTCGGCGAGGTAGCGGGACGGATAGTCGTCGTACAGCTGCACATCGGTGATGAGCCCCGACCGCGCGTAGCTGCCCTCCAGGAGGTCGTGACTGAGGATGCGGTTTTCCGGGAATCGTCCGTTGAGGGCGAGCTCGAAGGCGTCAACGTCGTAGATGCCTTTGCCGATGAACGACCCTTCGCCGAAGCCATCCTGGTAGACATCGGAAACGGTGCGGGTATACGGGTCGATCCCGGATTCGCCGCCGAAAATTCGCGCGAACCGCGACCGGTTGGACCCGGGCAGGGTCGTCGCGACGCGCGGCTGCAGGATGCCGTACCCGCGGGTGATCCGCTGCCGCGCCGGGTCGTAGTGCGGGCGGTTCAGCGGATGCGCCATCGCCCCCACCAGCTGCCGGGCCGCGTCGCGCGGCAGCTCGGTGTCGGTGTCCAGCGTGATGACGTATCTCACGCCAGAGAGCGCCGCAGTGTCGCCGACAATCGACGCGAACCGGTTCGTCGCACTTTCGACGCCGCGCAGCAGCGCGTTCAGGTCGGCGAGCTTCCCGCGCTTGCGCTCGTAGCCCATCCAGACCCGTTCGCGCGGATTCCAGGCGCGCGGGCGATGGAGCAGGTGAAAGACGCCGCGCGCGTTCGCGGCCCCGGCGTGCATGTCGCCGTATTTATCATTGAGCTCGCTAATCCGTTCCTGCGCGAGCCGCAGCAGCGGCGCATCATCAGGGACCGTCTCCTCGCTTGCGTCGAGAAAATCCGTCAGCAACGCGAAGCGCAGGTTCGCATCCTGATTCGCGAGGTATCGAACTTCCAGCGCTTCGACGAGACTTTCGATCCCACTTGCGCCCGTCAGCATGGCAGGGACCACCACCAGTGTGCGTGCACCCTGCGGGATGCCGGGCGCGAAATCCATTCGCGGCAGCGGGCGCGGCGTCACGAGCAGCGTCAGGCACCAGTTCACCAGCGCGACCGCGAGCTGGCTTCCGGCCACCAGCGACAGAACCACCACCGACACCAACGCGGCGACCGATGCGCCGTTCGCATGCGCCATCGCGATCATGCCGGCGGCAAGGAGGCCGGTCAGCGTCATGATCGCCCCCAGGTAGACGATCGACGGAAAACGCGCCGCCAGCCGCGGCAACGCCGCGACGCCGGTTCGTTGCCCGCCGACGGCGCGTTCGAGCAGCGGCCTTCCGGCGTCGATCAGGAAGAAGCCGACGTGCGCCGCCCGCGGGTCGTCCGGGCTTCGCGCAGCGCCTTCGTGCGCGAGCTGAATCGCCCGGCGCGCCACTTCGACTTCTGGAAACGGGCCGGCCTTGGCGAGCTGCTCGACCGCGTGCCGGTATCGATCGCGGGTGACAAAATCCATGCCGGCATAGTCACCGCTCGGATCTTCCTGCAGCTTCTGCTCCACGACGCTCATGGTTTCGACGAACTTGCGCCAGTCCATCGCGCCCAGGAAGCGAAGGCTGCCGATGCTGTTGCTGATCGAGACCTGGTTCGCTGCCTGCTGCTGGGTGCCCGACTGCACCAGTTGCTCGATGGTCTGATGCGATTCGGACAGGCGCTGCTCGATCCATGTCAGCGGCAGCGCCAGCGCGGGCCCGTGTCCCTGCAGGCGGCGGGAGAGTTCCGACACGAAGGCCGTCGTCATCGGCGGATTCGAGCGCGCCATGTCGGCGATGACGAGGACGAGGCTCTTGG
>JBDTLY010000089.1:0-9522 GCA_039934535.1 Casimicrobiaceae bacterium
GCACCGTCGAGTCGCTGGGCCTCCATTACGCGATGCGCTGGCCGCGCGAGGAGCTCGAAACGGTGCGTCCGCTGCGGCGGTCGCCGCTCTACGACCGGCTTGCAGCGAAAGGTGCGGTGTTCGGCTCGAAGATGAACTGGGAGCGGGCCAATTATTTTCTCCCGGCCGGCGCGACGCTGCCGCCGTATACGCTCGGCACGCCGGGCTGGCTGCCCTTCGTGCTGGACGAGCAGCGCGCATGCCGTGAGGATGCCGTCGTCTTCGACCAGACGTCGTTTGGCAAATTCGTGCGCAAGGGCCGCGACGCGCTCGCCGTGCTCGAGCGGCTGTGCGCGAACGAAATCGACGTGCCGGTCGGCAAGATGGTCTACACCGCCATGCTAAACGCGCGCGGCGGGTTCGAAAGCGACCTCACCGTGATCCGGCTCGCGCCATCCGAGTTCTTCATCATCACCGGCTCGGCGCAGGCGACGCGCGATGCGGCGTGGATCGAGCGGCGCATCGGCGCGGACGAGCATGCGGTCCTCGTCGACGTGACGGGCGGGTACTCGGTCATCTCGGTTATGGGGCCGAAGTCGGAGGTGCTGCTGTCGCGCCTGTCCCCGGACGACCTGTCGAAGGCGGGCATGCCGTTCGCGACGACGCGCGACATCGATGTCGGCCATGCGCGCGTTCGCGCGGCGCGGATGAGCTACGTCGGCGGGCCTGGCTACGAGCTCTACGTCACCGCCGACCAGTGTCTTACGCTGTATGACGCATTGACGCGCGCCGGCGGCGAATTCGGCCTGCGCGACGCCGGGTACTACACGATCGACGCGCTGCGCATCGAGGCGGGCCGGCGCGCGTGGGGGGCGGAGCTGTCACCCGACGAGACGCCGTGGGAAGCCGGGCTCGGCTTCGCGGTGAAATTGGACAAGCAGTCGCCGTTCATCGGCCGCGATGCGCTTGTCGGCAAGTCCGCATCCGCTGCGACCAAGCGGCTTGTCCTGCTCTCCTTCGACGACCCCGCGGCGTTTCCGTGGGGCGGCGAACCGGTCCTGATGAACGGCGCAAGTGTGGGCGAGATCACGTCCGCCGGCTACAGCCGCCGCCATGGCCGCGCACTGGCGATGGCGTATGCGCGCGCCGACCGGCCGCTGACCGATGAAGCCCTCACCGCGGCGCGCTACCAGGTCGACATCGCCGGCGAGCTCTTTGCGGCGACGCCGCATCTCAAGTTTGACTGACCTACAATGGTGGGCGCGTGCTGCATCGCGCGGCCCCTTCGCCCGCCCGCGACGCCAATGCGATTGATCACTGAAACCTTCGAGCGCCTGCTGCTCGGCGCCGGCGCGTTCGCGCTGCGCGTCGTGCGCGGCTTTCGGGCCAACCAAGGCTTCCTGCTCGCAAGCGCGGTGGCCTTCAACACGCTGCTCTCGATCCTGCCGCTGTCGATCGTGATCCTGATCGTGCTGGCTCGCTTCGTCGACGAAAGCGCACTGCTGTCGACCCTCGCCCGCTACATCGAGATCATCGTGCCCGGGGAATCCACTGCGATCATGCGTGAGCTGTCGCTTTTCCTGCAGCATCGCGAAGGCATCGGCTGGGTGCTTGCGGTGACGCTGCTCTTCTTCAGCTCGCTCGCGTTTTCGGTACTCGAGAACGCGATGTCCGTGATTTTCTACCATCGCGTCGCCGTGCGAAAGCGGCGACTGGTGGTATCCATATTGATTCCCATCGGCTATCTGCTGTTCCTCGCCGTGGGACTGCTGGTCGTCACCGGCGTCACCGGGGCGCTGCTCGCCATGGGGCAGGAGAGCTTCGCGTTTCTCGGCCGCGATCATTCGCTCGACCGCCTGTCCGCATTTCTCCTCTACCTCGTGGGCGTGGCGGGCGAGATCCTGATGCTGACCTCGCTCTACATGGTCATGCCGGTCGGTCGGCCCGTGCTGTCGCACGCTCTGATCGGCGGCACGACGGCGGCAATCCTGTGGGAAATCACTCGTCACCTGCTGGCGTGGTACTTCTCGACGTTTTCGCAGGTCGGGCTCGTCTACGGCTCGCTCGCCACGGCCATCGTCGTGCTGCTGAGCCTCGAGATCGCGGCGCTGGTGCTGCTGCTGGGCGCACAGGTGATTGCCGAATATGAGCGCTTTCGTGACGAGCCCGACGCCGCTCGGCCAGAATCGCTGCACACTGATTGACGCGGCGCGGGATCAGGCCGTGCTCGCAACGTCAGGCACCCAGACGTAGCCGTCGGGATCCGCGATGTAAGCTTCGCGCAGTCCGTGGGGCTTGTCGGCGGGATCCGCGACGACGATATAGCCGTTGGCCCGGGCAGCGGCCGTCGCGGCGTCCGGGTCGCAGCCGTGCAGGCGCAGTTCAGCGCCGGTGCCACGCGCGGTGACCGCCATGACCTCGTGGTGCAGCGGATGCCCGCGATACGTGTGGTCGGCGTGCAGCATCCATTCGCCGCCGTAGCCGCGCAGCACGGCGATGTCGGGATCCGCATAGACGACCTCCGCCTGCAGCACCGCGCGCTGGAAGGCAAGCGACGCTTCGATGTCGCGCACCAGCAGGTTGACGGTCAGACCGCGAAGCATGCGTCCGTAGTCCGGGGCGGGCATCCAGGGGTCACCGGTGCGGAGCTTCATGAATGCCATCCTATGCGGACTTCGTGCTTGCGCGGCACGAACGCGTCGATTCGATATGATAGTGTCCCGCACGCAATCCCGCGCCGACTGCCACCCTCCCATGCCTCACCGCCTCGCCCCGCCGCCGCGCCGCGGCCGCGCGCCGCTTAAGCCCGGCGGCACCGCCACCGCGCAGGTGCAAAGCCTGACGCGCGGGCTCAACATCCTGGAGGCGCTGGCCCGAGCGGAAGGCGGACTCACGCTGACCGACGTTGCGCAGCGCGTCGAGTTGCCGCCGTCGACGACGCACCGGCTGCTCGCGACGCTGGACCGCATGGGTTACGTGTACCAAGCGGGCGAGCTCGGCCGCTGGTACATCGGCCTGCAGGCGTTCGCGGTCGGCTCGACGTTTCTCGCGAGCCGCGATTTCGTCGCCCAAAGCCATCCGCACATGCGACGCCTGATGGAACAGTCCGGCGAGACGGCGAATCTCGCGATCCTCGACGGCACCGAAGCAGTATTCATCGACCAGGTCCAGTGCCGCGAGATGATGCGGACCATCGTCAAGCTCGGCAGCCGCGTTCCGCTCCACGCATCGGGTGTGGGCAAGGCGCTGTTCGCGGCGCTGCCCGACGAGCAGATCGACGCGATCCTCAAGGTGAAGGGCATTCCGCGCATCACCGAGCACACGATCACGTCGGCCGAGACGATGTGGGCGGCCCTTCGAGTCATCCGTCAGCGCGGCTGGTCGTTCGACGACGAGGAGCATGCGCTCGGCACGCGTTGTGTCGCCGCCAGCGTCTATGACGAGCATGCGGAGCCGCTGGGGGCGATTTCGCTCGCGGGTCCGTCGACGCGTCTGCCCGACGAGCGCATCAAACAGCTGGGCCCGGTGGTCGCGCACGCGGCCGAAGAGTTGACGAAGAGATTCGGCGGCCGCTGGCCGCATCCCTACTGACATTCGATGAATTAGCGTACCTGCAGCCGAACAACGGGGAGGGAGCAATGAGGCTTCGAGTGAGACTGTCGAAATTCTTGGCAATCCTGATGCTTCTGTGCGCTGCGGTGGCGACATCGCACGCAGCCGTGACGCAATTCCGGCAACAGGGGTCGAAGCTCGTGGGTACCGGCGCGGTGGGAATGGCAAGGCAAGGCGAATCGGTCGCCGTTTCCGCTGACGGCAACACCGCCATCGTCGGCGGGTCAGGTGACAATGGTGGCGCCGGCGCCGCGTGGGTCTTCACCCGGAGCGGAGGAGTCTGGACCCAGCAGGGAGGCAAGCTGAATGGCACCGGCGCAGTAGGTCTGGCAAATCAAGGCGGCTCGGTCGCCCTTTCCGCCGACGGCAACACCGCCGCTGTAGGTGGGCCAAGCGACAATTCCGCCGTCGGGGCTACGTGGGTCTTCACCCGGAGCGGAGGTGTCTGGACCCAGCAGGGAACCAAGGTTGTCGGCAGTGGGGCAGTGAGTCCGGCACGTCAAGGCTACTCGGTCGCCCTTTCCGCCGATGGCAATACCGTCATGGTGGGCGGGCCTTCGGATGCCGATTTTCGTCTTGAATACAAAGGAGCGACGTGGGTCTTCACGCGCAGCGGAGGTGTCTGGACCCAGCAGGGACCCAAACTGGTCAGCATCCCCCTCCCCGCGGGATCAGTGCAACAGGGCTACAGGGTCGCGCTTTCCGCCGACGGCAATACCGGCGCCGTAGGCGCCCCTAAGTACTCCGATGCTTACTCCGGACTGGGGGGGGGTGTATTCATTTTTGCGCGCAGCGGGGATGTCTGGGCTCAGCAGGGCGCCCCACTGGTGGGGACCGGCCAAGTCGGCGTCACCGACGAAGGGAGGTCCGTCGCCATTTCCGCCGACGGCGACACTGTCCTAGCGGGCGGCCCTTTCGACAACACCGCCGAGGGGGCGACCTGGATCTTTACTCGCACCGGGGGCATCTGGACCCAGCAGGGACCCAAGGTCGTCGGCGCCGGCGCGATGGGATTTGCGTTGTTTGGCCAGTCGGTTGCTCTTTCCGCCGACGGCAACACCGCCATTACCGGTGGCGATTTCGATAACGGCGGCACCGGAGCGATGTGGGTATTCGCCCGGAGCGGCGGCATTTGGGCCCAGCAGGGTGGCAAACTGGTCGGTACTGGCGCAGTGGGAAATGCGCAGCAGGGCCATTCGGTCGCCCTTTCCGCCGACACCACCACCGCGATCGTCGGTGGTTTGTTGGACGACGGGCAAATCGGTGCTGCGTGGGTCTACGCAGCGGTGCAGGAGCTTCCAGCGGTTGCGTCGGTTCCGACGGTTGGGCCGACCTCGATTCTCGCGCTGTGCGCCTTGTTGGCCGCCATGGGATTGCTGGCGGTGCGGCATCGATCGGCACGATGAGGCAATTGCGGCATTGCTACAGGCGGGGTCCCGGCGCACGGCCTTCGAGCTTCGCGAGGCGGCGCGCAACATCGGGCAACGGCTGCGGCTTCCAGCGGGCGAGAAGGTCGTCGGTCGCGTCGTGCTCGTTGCAGCTCAGCACGACATCGCAACCCGCCGCGACGGCGGCGTCCGCTCGCGCGACGATATCGCCCTCGCCGACCGCAGCGGCCATGCCGAGATCGTCGGAGATGACGAGTCCCTCGAAGCCGAGGCGCCCGCGCAGCACATCATGGATCCACACGCGCGAATATCCCGCGGGCCGCGCATCGACCGCCGGATAGACGACGTGCGCCGGCATGATCGCCTCGATTCCCTTGCGGACCAGCGCGGCGAACGGAACCAGGTCGTCGGCGGCAATGCGCTCGCGCGGCCGCTCGTCGCGCGGCAGGCCCTCATGGGAATCCGCGGCGACAAAACCGTGTCCCGGGAAGTGCTTGCCGACGGCGGCCATGCCGCCCGATGCCAATCCGTCGCGGAACGCAGCCGCGAGATGCGCCACGGCATTCGGATTGCGGTGGAACGCGCGATTGCCAATGACACAGCTCGTCCCGTAATCGAGATCGAGCACAGGCGTGAAGCTGAAGTCGACGCCGCGCGCGCGCAGTTCCGACGCGAGCGTCCACCCTAGGCGCGCCGCTTCGCGCGCAGCGGCGGCGACGTCGCGGTCCCACATTTCGCCCAGCGTGCGCATCGCCGGAATCTGCGTGAAGCCTTCGCGAAACCGCTGCACGCGCCCGCCTTCATGGTCGACCGAGATGAGCAGCGGCGGATCGCGCAGCGCGTGAATGGCGGCGGTTAGTTGTTCGAGTTGGGCGACCGATTCGAAGTTGCGCGTGAAAAGGATCGCGCCGCCACAGAGCGGATGGAGCAGCCGGGCGCGATCGGCATCGCCAAGCTCGAGTCCCTCGATGCCGAGCATTACCGGACCGCGCGATAACGCAACCATTATGCCGTGGCCTCGCGGATCAGCGCCTTCATCTGCCGCACCGCCTCGCGCATGCCGACGAAGACAGAGCGCGAGATGATCGCGTGGCCGATGTGCAGCTCGCGCACGCCCGGCAATGCGGCGACCGGCTGCACGTTGAAATAGTTGAGTGCGTGCCCGGCGTTGAAGCGCATGCCGGCGCGCCGGATCGCATCGCCGGCGGCGCGTATTTCGGCAAGCCGTTTGACGACGGCGGGACTCTCTGCGTCGCGGCCCTTCGCGTTGAACGCATGCGCATACGGTCCCGTGTGGATTTCGCACACGCGGGCGCCGATGCGCGCGGCCGCCTCGATCTGCTTCAGGTCGGCATCGATGAATACGCTGGTGACGATGCCCGCATCGGCGAGTTCTGCCACCGCCGCGCGCAGGGCCGCCTCCTGCCCGACGACGTCGAGGCCGCCTTCGGTCGTGACCTCCTGCCGGCCCTCCGGCACCAGCATCGCCATCTCGGGCTTCAGCTTGCGGGCGATGCCGATCATCTCGCTCGTCGCGGCCATTTCGAGGTTGAGCTTGATGTGGACGAGCTCGCGCAGCCGGCGCACGTCCTCGTCCTGGATATGGCGGCGGTCCTCGCGCAAATGCACGGTGATGCCGTCGGCGCCGCCGAGATGCGCCTCGACGGCGGCCCAGACCGGATCGGGTTCGTAGGTGCGTCGCGCCTGGCGCAGCGTCGCGACGTGGTCGATGTTGACGCCGAGTTCAATCATGGTTCGGGCTCACCTCGTCCTCCAGTGCCTGCAGGTCCTGCACGACGCGCCGGCTTTCGACGCCGCGCTGCTCGAGATAGTGGTCGAGGACTTCGCGCATCAGCCGCTTCGCCGCGGCGGCCGTCGCGGCATCCGGATAGCGTTGCTCGGCGAGCGCCAGCAGCGTCGTCCCGCGCACGATCGGCAACCGGTGGCCGGGACCGGGCGCCGCTCGCCGCGGCCCGCGGTCGAACGCGTAATGGTAGCGAACGGCGGGATCGACCGGAGCTCCCGTGTCGGCCTCGCGCACGAGCGGCAGCGCGTATCCCATCGCCGCCAGCAGGCGCACCTCGAAGCGGCGCAGCACCGTCGCCTGGTCCCGCCCCCCCGCAAGGTCGCCGAGCGCCGTCTCGTACTCGGCGAAGACCTCCGGATGCGGATCCTCGCGCGGCAGCAGCTTCAGCAGGAGTTCGTTCAAATAGAAGCCGCAGAGCAGCGCGGCGCCGCCGACCCGCGGTAACCCGCCGCGCCACTCGGCCTTGGCCAGCGTCTTCAACTCGTTCTGGCCCGACCACGACAGCAGGAGCGGCTGGAAACCCTGCAGCAATCCGCGCAGCTCCGAGCGCGGACGCTTGGCGCCGCGCGCGACCAGCGCCACCCGGCCGTAGTCCGGCGTGAAGGCCTCGACGATGAGGCTCGTCTCGCGATACGGATACGCGTGCAGCACGAATCCAGGCTGGTCTTCGCGGCGCAGCGGTTGGGCGCGGGAGGCCATGGTGGGGTCAGTACCCGAGACGCTTCAGCGATGCCTCGGTGTCGGCCCAGCCCTTTTTCACGCGCACCCAGATTTCGAGGAACACCTTGCCGCCGAAGAGACGCTCCATGTCCACGCGCGCACTGGCGGCGATCTCCTTCATCTTGGCGCCGCCGGCGCCCAGCAGGATCGCGCGCTGGTTGTCGCGCTCGACGTAGACGGTCGCCTGGATGCGGCGAAGGTCGCCGTCGAGCTTGAATGATTCGATGACGACGGTCGTCGCGTAGGGCACTTCCTCGCCGAGCAGGCGGAAGATCTTTTCACGGACGAGTTCCGCGGCCAGGAACCGTTCGTCGCGGTCGGTGATCTCGTCCGCGCCGAACAACGGCGGCGACGCGGGCAGCATCTTGCGCACTTCGGCGACCAGGTGATCGACCGCGAGCCCCTTTTCGGCACTGACCGGGACGATCGCCGCAAACTCGCGCAGCGCGGCGAGGTCGGCCATCTGCGGCAGCAGCGCGGTCTTGTCCGGAAGGTCGTCGACCTTGTTCAGCGCGACGACCACACCCGCGCGCGCCGGCAACAGCGCAATGACCGCGCGGTCGGCCGGCACGGTGCGTCCGGCCTCGATCACGAGCACCACGGCGTCGACGTCGGCGAGGCTTTGCGTCACCGCGCGATTCATCCGTTCGTTGAGTCGCGAACGATGCCGCGTCTGGAAGCCCGGCGTGTCGACGAAGATGAACTGCGCGTCCGCCGCGGTGAGGATGCCGGTGACGCGATGCCGCGTGGTCTGCGCCTTTTTCGACGTGATGCTGACTTTTTCGCCGACCAGCCGGTTGAGCAGCGTCGACTTTCCGACGTTCGGGCGGCCGACGATCGCGACGTGGCCGCAGCGAAATTCCGCCTCCGGCGGCGGCTCAGCCACGCGACGCGACTCCCGGAGCCATAGACGCGGCGACTAACGCGGCGTCGGCGGCGGCCTGTTCCGCCGCCCGCCGGCTGGGCCCCGTGCCGGCCGCCGCGATCGCCAGCGCGGCAATCCGGCACTCGACCGCGAATGTCTGGGCGTGCGCTTCGCCGCTCACTTCGGTCACGACGTACTCCGGCACCGGGAGCTTCCGCGCCTGCAGCCATTCCTGCAATCTCGTCTTGGGATCCTTCGACACTGCCAGGGGATCGACCTCCGCGAGCTCGGCCGCGAACACGGACTCGACCACGCAGTGGGCGGCGTCGAACCCGGTGTCGAGGAACGCCGCGCCGATGATCGCTTCGAGCGTATCGGCGAGGATCGACGGACGCGTCGCGCCGCCGCTGCGCAGCTCGCCCTCGCCGAGACGGATGGCATCGCCCAGCCCGAGCGCCGCGCCGAGGCGTGCCAGTGTCTCGCCGTTGACGAGGTGCGCGCGCATGCGCGAGAGTTCGCCTTCCGAAACCCGTGGAAAACGCCGATAGAGGATCGCCGCGATCGCGCAATCGAGCACCGCGTCGCCGATGAACTCGAGCCGCTCGTTGTGCACCGCGCCGAAACTGCGGTGCGTGAGGGCCTGGCTCAGCAATTCCGGACTGCGGAACGCAAAGCCCAGCTGGTCCTGGAGCGTGTCGTGCGTCATCCCCCGGCCGGAAGCCTCGCCGACGTCGTCAGCGCGTTGCTTTCGCCTCGAACTCGAGATAGAGGCTCACGTTGCCGACAAGCGGCAGGATGCGCGTCCAGGCCACGGTGGCGGTCGACTGCGTACCCTCCTTGGTGATCTCCAGGTCCGAGGCACGCACCGAGTTGATGTAGTCCGTCGCGAGGTATTTGTCGAACGACTTCCGCACGTCGGTCGCGGACGTCGGATCCTTGGCGTCGTTCAACGACTTTTCTATCGATTTCTGGACCGAGTAGTACTCGATGTAGGCCGGCACCGTGCGGGCGCCGACCACGACGAAGACGCCCACGACGGCAGCCACCATCAGGAAGCCCATGATCGTCAATCCATGCTGTCGCGCCCGCACGTTCATTGCCTCTCCTAACGAATTCCGCTGCCGACCCGCTTGAACGCGAAACTCGTGATG
>JBDTLY010000090.1:0-9469 GCA_039934535.1 Casimicrobiaceae bacterium
CCTGGCAAAGATCGCGCGGCGGCTCGCCGTGCCCGGGCAGGCGAAGGCATGGGATGACGAGGCCCGGCGCATCCGCCAATTCATCGACGCGAATTGCTGGAGCGCGCATAGGGGGTCGTTTGTCGGCGCCGTCGGGACGGAGACGGTCGATGCGGCGCTGCTGTTGCTCGCCGACCTCGGCTTCCTGCCGCCGGAGGACCCGCGCTTCGCCGCCACGGTCGACGCCGTCGGGCGCGACTTGAAGCGCGGCGACTTCATTTTCCGTTACGTCGAGCGCGACGATTACGGCGAGCCCAAGAACGCCTTCATCGTCTGCACGTACTGGTACATCAACGCGCTCGCGCTGCTGGGCCGGCGCGACGAGGCGCGGGTGCTGTTCGAGCGACTGCTCGGTTGCCGAACCCGTCACGGCCTGTTTGCCGAGCACCTGGATACGGCCACTGGCGAGGCCTGGGGAAACTTCGTCCAGACCTATAGCATGGTCGGGCTGATCACCTCCGCCATCCGGCTGTCGGTTCCGTGGGACACGGCGCTGTAGGGGAACGAGCGTCCCGCCCGCGGAGCGCTAGGGCACGATGCGCTCCCAGTGTCCCTGGCAGGGCGATTCGAGCGCGACATGCAGCGCGGACGTCTTGCAGTCGAAGATCGCGCTCCCGATCGTGCGCGTGTCGCGCCCTTCCTCATGGCGGCACAACGCGGCGTTGGCGCTGTCGCCATGGCGCGCCATCAGCGCCTTGATCGCGTCCAAGGTGAACGGCAGCGGCAACGCCCGCAACGCATGGTCGAGCGTGGCGATCCGCGCGCGCGATGTGCGCGCGCCGATGTCGTCGGAAGGCGCGAGGTCGCGGCCGGCGAGGCGCTCGCTGACGAAATGGTTGGTCCGGGCGACATAGCCGCTGTCGCCGGGTTCGTCCGCGGCGACGGCGCGATGCGCGAGCTCGATCGCGGCGACGGCGCCCGTCGCATCGCCGAGCAGCAGCGTTCCGCCGCCCGCGTGCGGCGTGCGGAAGATGAGGCCGACCGCCTCGGACACGGTCGCGCATTCGCGCAGGATGCGCGTCATCAGGAAACTGCGCAGCCAGCCTTCGCCGTGATCGACAGTGCCGACCTGTGTGTCGGCGACCGCCAGGCCGTCAGTGTTGATCCCGCCCGCGTACGCGCCGGGCGCGCCGAGGTTGCCCACGCAGAGGATACGGCGCCCGCCCCATTCGGGATCCGTGTGGCGGAACACGCATTGCAGGTCGATGTGCTTGCCGCGGAAGTCGCGGTTCTTGACGACGACCGGGCCGTGCTCGCCGCGTGGCGCGGCCCATGCCGTGCATGCGTCGGCGAGCGCGGGCTGTTCCGAGAGATCGGCGATCACGTTGCCGTAGTAGCAGGCGAAGAGCGCATCCGCGGCGATGCCGAAGCCTTCGGCGATGCCCTGCACTTCGACATAGCCGTCGGGGTCGTTGTCGCGCGTGAATGCGTGCTGCGCGTCGAGCCAGTCGATGACCTTGGGCAACGCGAGCGCGGGGCCGAGCTCGCGCAAACGTCTCGTGACGGCGACAGTCACGTCGGCGATGCGGTCGGGATGCAGCTGCGCCTGCAGGCGTCCGCGGTCGTACGCAGAGCCGCGGAGGTCGAGGATCTGGCCGGTGGGAGCAGACATGTGCCCCCTGCGGCGTCAGGCGGCGACCTTGGCGAGCGCGCACGGTGTCTCCGGTCGCGCGCCGCGGAATGCGGCGAGCAGCTCCGCTTCCTTCGCCTTCGCAATCTTCAGGTGCCGGTCCTTGACGTGGCCGTAGCCGCGGATGTGCTCAGGAACCTGCGCGAGCTGCACCGCGAGGCGGTGGTTGTGCGGCGCGAGCGCGGCGACGAGCTCATCCACGAGTGTCTCGTACTGGCCGGGCAGCGCGCGTTCCATCTTGCGCTCGGCGGTGTGCCCGAAGATGTCGAGCGCCGTGCCGCGTAGCCCCTTCATCCTGGCGAGCACGCGAAAGGCACTCATCATCCACGGGCCGTAGACGCTCTTCTTCGCTTCGCCGCTGACCGGATCCGGCTTGTTCAGCACCGGCGGCGCGAGGTGGAACTTGAGCTTGTAGTCGCCTTCGAACTGCGCGGCCACGCGCTTCACGAATTCGCCGTCGGTGTACAGGCGCGCGACTTCGTACTCGTCCTTGATCGCGAGCAGCTTGAAGTAATAGCGCGCGACCGCTTCGGAGAGCGCTGTTGCGCCCGGAACCTTTGTGCTTTCGGCGACGCGGACCTTGGCAACATAATCGGTATAGCGTTTCGCGTACGCCGCGTCCTGGTAGTCGGTGAGGAACAAGCGCCGCCGCTCGACCATCTCGTCGAGCGACTCGGACATCCGCTGCGATTCCGGGAGGGCCGACGGGATCGCGGCAGCCGACACGCGCGCGGGATCGACCGCGGCGAGCCGGCCCCAGCGAAAGCTCTGGCGGTTCGATTCGACCGCAGCACCATTCAATTCGATCGACTTCAGGATCGCCGCTTCGCTGATCGGCAACAGGCCGCGCTGGAACGCGTAGCCGACCATGAAGAGGTTGGTCGCGATCGAATCGCCCATGAGGCCCGTCGCGAGCTTGGTGGCGTCGAGGAATTCCGCATCGCCGGGACCGACGGCATCTTCGATCTCGCGTTCCATCGAGCCGCGCGGAAACACGAGGTCCGGGTCGCGCGTGAAGCCGGCCGGCATGACCAGCGCCGAATTGACGAGCGCCTTGGTGACGCCCTTCTGCATCTTGGCGAGCTGCTCGTAGCCGACGCCGGTGAGGATGTCGCAGGCGAGGATCAGCTTCGCTTCGCCGGCGGCGATACGCGTCGCGTGAATGTCTTCCGGCGTGTTGGCGATGCGCACATGCGAGACCACGGCGCCGTTCTTCTGCGCCATCCCGGTCATGTCGAGCACGCTGCAGCCCTTGCCCTCGAGGTGCGCCGCCATCCCCAGCAGCGCGCCGATCGTGATGACGCCGGTGCCGCCGATGCCGGTGACGACGATTCCGTACGGGTCCGGCGTCGCCACGCACGCGGGTTCCGGCAGCGCGGGAATCGCGTCGGCCTTCGCTTTTTGCGGCTTGCGCAAGCCGCCGCCTTCGACGGTGACGAAGCTCGGGCAGAAGCCGTTGACGCAGGAGAAGTCCTTGTTGCAGGAGCTCTGGTCGATCGTGCGCTTCCTCCCGAATTCCGTCTCGAGGGGCGCGACGGATACGCAGTTCGACTTCACGCCGCAGTCGCCGCAGCCTTCGCAGACGAGCTCGTTGATGAAGACGCGCTTCGCGGGGTCCGGATACTTGCCGCGCTTCCTCCGGCGGCGCTTCTCGGCGGCGCAGGTCTGGTCGTACAGCAGGATCGTGCAGCCTTCGGTGTCGCGCAGCGTGCGCTGGACCTTGTCGAGATCGTCGCGGTGATGGATCTCGATGTCGGACGTGTAATAGCCGGAGGGATACTTGTCCGGCTCGTCGCTGACAACGACGATCTTCTTCACCCCTTCGGCGGCGACCTGCTTCGCGATGTCGCCAGCCGTGAGCGGGCCGTCGAACGGCTGGCCGCCGGTCATCGCGACCGCGTCGTTGTACAGGATCTTGTACGTGATGTTGACTTTGGCGGCGATCGCGGCGCGAATGGCGAGGATCCCGCTGTGGTAATAGGTGCCGTCGCCGAGGTTGGCGAAGATGTGCTTTTCCTTCGTGAACGGCGCCTGGCCGATCCAGGGCACGCCTTCGCCGCCCATGTGGGTGTAGGTGTCGGTGCGGCGGTTCATCCAGATCGCCATCACGTGACAGCCGATGCCGGCGGTGGCGCGGCTTCCTTCGGGTATGTTGGTCGACGTGTTGTGCGGGCAGCCGGAGCAGAAATACGGAATGCGCTCGAGCAGGATCTTCGGTTTCGCGAGTGCCGCTTCCTTTGCGTTGATCCAGTCGACGCGCGCCTTCAGCTTTTCCGATTGCCGCGGCTGCAGGCCGAGGCGTCCGATCCGCTGGGCGATCACGCGCGCGATCATCGCGGGCGTCAACTCGGAGAGCGACGGCAGCAGCCAGTCGTCGTGCGGCCGCATCCACTCGCCCTTTTCGTCGAACTTGCCGACCACGCGCGGCCGCACGTCGTCGCGCCAGTTGTAGAGCTGCTCCTTCAGCTGGTATTCGACGACCTGCCGCTTTTCCTCGACCACGAGGATCTCGTCCAGCCCTTCGGCGAACTGGCGCACGCCTTCGGGCTCGAGCGGCCACGTCATTGCGATCTTGTAGACGCGGATGCCGATCTCGGCGGCGTCGGCGTCGGTGATGCCGAGGTCGTCCAGCGCCTGGCGGACGTCGAGGTAACTCTTGCCGCTGGTGATGATGCCGAGCCTCGGCTTCGGCGAATCGATGACGATCTTGTTGAGCTGGTTGACGCGGCAATAGTGGAGCGCGGCGTAGATCTTGTAGTTCTGCATCCGCGCTTCGGTCTCGAGGAAGCCGTCCGGCCAGCGGATATTGAGACCGTCGGCCGGCAGCGGAAAGTCCTCCGGGATGATGATCTTCGTGCGGTCGGGATCGATGTTGACCGACGCCGAGCTCTCGACGGTATCGGCGACGCATTTGAAGCCGACCCAGCAGCCCGAATAGCGCGACATCGCCCAGCCATGGAGGCCGAGGTCGAGGATTTCCTGCACCGACGACGGGTACAGCACCGGAATCATCGCCGCCGAGAACATGTGGTCCGACTGGTGCGGCAGCGTCGACGATTTCGCGCCATGGTCGTCGCCCGCGAGCACGAGCACGCCGCCGTGCTTCGACGTGCCCGCGTGATTCGCGTGCTTGAATACGTCGCCGCAGCGGTCGACACCCGGGCCTTTGCCGTACCACATCGCGAAAACGCCGTCGTAATTCGCGCCGGGATTGAGGTTCAGCTGCTGCGTGCCCCACAGCGACGTCGCCGCGAGGTCCTCGTTCAGTCCCGGCTGGAACTTGATATGCGCTTTGTCGAGAAACTTGCTTGCCTTCCACAGTGATTGGTCCAGCGCGCCCAACGGCGAGCCGCGATAACCCGAGACGAACCCGGCGGTGTTGAGGCCGGCCTGCGCGTCGCGCTGCCGCTGCAGGATCAGCAGGCGGACGAACGCCTGCGCTCCCGTGAGGAAGACGCGTCCGGATTCGAGGGAATATTTGTCGTCCAGCGAAACGTCGCGCAGGACGGGGCTGCTCGAGGAAACTGAGGCACCTGAGGCCATCGGGAAGTGCTCCGCAAAAATCGTGTTTTTGGGTCGCGCGACAGCCGGATAGGCGCCGCAACGCTCGCGCGGGCGATTTTGTCACCCATGCGAATCGGCGCGCAGTTTACGCCAGCAGGGACCTTCCGGCAATTTTCACGGTGCGCCCATGTCCCTCCGCGGCCATCGCCACCGCGTCAATGCGTCCCGGTACTCATTGCTGAGGGATATTGCTGGCGAACGCATCGCTTCCGCCAACATTGTCAAAGACACGGTTGCCGCCAATTGAAAAGGGGGTACCGACAGAACGATCCAATCCCTTTCCGCCGTTGCCGCTGATGGTCGTCGCAGTGACGAAAATGCGTGCCGACGAATTATTGGTCAGCCCGACCCCATCGCTGGCGTTATCGCCGATGATCGAATCCGAGACGTGCGCGGTGGCGTTCGGGCCGATAAAAATGCCTGTGCTACCGTTGCCGGCAATGATAGAGCGCGAGATGTGCGTCGTGTTGCCATTGCCGACCGTAATTCCCTCAAGGGCATTGGTCGAGCTCACTGAGTTAGAGATGTGCGCGGTTGCCGTCCCGCCGGTGAAAGGGGAAATCCCGGCTACAATGCCGACGCCGTTGGTGAAGGTCGCTGTGCAATTATCGAGGTTGAGTTGAGCGGTCGTACCGGTCGACGCCCCGACGGCGAAGCCGATGAAAAAACTGCGCGTCGAAATGGTGTTGCGAACGGTCGTCCGGGTGTTGTCGGTAGCAAGCAGTCCATATGAACCGGCGCCCTCCAGCCGGCTATTGGCAATTGTTGTGCGGACCCTGCCGTTGGTGTTCGCTTGCCGAAGAAAGATCCCCGCATTCGTCGAGGCCGTACCCCCGTTTCGAATTATCGTGTCCGCGACGTAGAGTTCCGGACTGGCAGACGCCGAGCGATCGACGCTGATGCCGTAGTTGTCGAATCCGTTGATCACGACGTTTTCGATATAGAGCCTGCTCCCCGACGGAAACGTAATTCCGTTGGCATTCGTCACGCCGACGTTATTGAGCGTCAATCCTCGGAGGGCCACGATATCGAAGAATCCGGCATTGACTCTGATCGCGTCCGTTCCGCCGATGGCCGATCCCGGCAGTGCGGTTATGGCCGCATAAACGCCGATGGGCGATGTGATTTGAACGGACTTGGTGATTTCGACCGGCCCGTATCCGCCCGAAGTCAGAACGATGATCTCGCCGCCCGGGGCGGTCTGGGTCAACGCGTACGTGAAGGTGCGGCACGGTGCGCTCAGCGCGCAGTTCCCTGTGTCAATGCCGGAAGTGGAAACGAACGTCCGTTGAATCCCTTGTCCTTGTGCGCTGCCAACGGCCATGAAAAGAAGCAGACAAAGTACATGGAGTGCGAAGGCTGCACGTGACATGCGATGCTCCCGCAAGGCCCAAAGGTGGGATTGAATCACGGCCGCCGGCCACACGAAAGCGAAAACGTGCAGTCGAACTGCGGAATATCGCGACCAGCCTGACGGCGGCGGACGTGCTGAATGAGACCGAGGCCTTGTACTATCCCGGCGACGACGAAGTAGCGCAATGGTTCGACCAAGGCCGTCGACTGACCGAGGATCACACCTGCATACTGGCTTCCCCGCCCTCGACGACACGCTTGCCAGTGAATTCGGCGAGGTGGGTTGCAGGCTCATTCGTGCGGTGCTCCCACGATCGCGAAGTGTCCCGGTGGCGAGTTCGGATCAGGACCTGACCCCTACCCAGTCGACGAGGTAGAAGCAGGCAGGCGCCGGGGCGTTCTGGTCGACGCGCACAGTGGCGGTAAAGCCGCCCAGCGTGAAACTGCCGTCGATCGTGATCGTGAACTGGCTCCCGCCGCCCGTGAGGACCTTGGGCGCGGTCGCGAATCGCCCGTCGTCCTCGAGGGTCCCGGTATATGTGTTGCCCGCGTGGGTCAGCGACACGGCGTGCGTTCCGGGCGTATGGGTGACGGTCGTGACGGCGTTCTGTACCGTGACGGTGCCGCACGTGTTCTGGCCAGGCACGAGCGAGACCGTCGTCGGGTAGGCGCCCCCGACGGACAACGGCGCACAGCCCTGCGGCACCGGGCCGATTCGGCTCAACGCTATCGTTCCGGACGAGCCGCTGCCGCTGCCGCTCGTAAAGGTGAAGCTCAATGTCGCGCTCGCGCAGGTCTGAAACGCCATCGTGCCGCTCCCCACGGATACTGGATGCGCGGTCGTGGGCGCATCGAAAACGCCACCGGTCGTTTCGTAGATCGTCACTGGAAACGAACGCGAGCCGGGCACAAAGGCGGTGCTACTGCTCGCCGTATACCAGCGTTGTCCGGCGGCGCCGGCGCTGGCTGCCGCCGGCGCGTATGTGTACCAGGCGAAGAAGAGCAGGCCCGAACCCGGATTGACTTCGACGGTGAAGCCCTGTCCCGACAGCGCCGGCACGTACCAGTTTCCGGAAAGAGCGAAGTCCGCGTTGGTGGGACGGGCGCTCGTGGTCGAGCAGGTCTGGTCAATCGTCAGCCGCGTCAATGGAATCGTGCCGGAACGTCCCGAACCGTCGGTGAAGGAATAAGCCAGCTGGCCGCTGGTGCACGAATCGAAACTGAGCGTTGCGGTTCCGACGACAACCCCATCGGTGACCGGCAGGGCGTTGAAGTTGCCGGCGGTGTTCTGATAGATCGTGAGCGATGCTTGCTGTCCGCTCGTGACCGACCCGCCGAGCGTGTACCAGCGCTGGCGCTCCGCGCCACCGGCGACGGTGTCATACGTGAACCAGCTTACGAAGACCGAGCCCGTTCCGGGTGCCACGAAATCGGGATACACCTCGATCTCGAATCCCTGTCCGTCGGTCGCCGGCTCGTACCATGACCCGGTCAGGCCATGTTGATTCAAGTCGGGTGCCGCCCCCGCAGACGAAAACGCGATGGACATGCACAGCGTGGCGGTCATGCCGAGAAGCGCCCAACGTCTTGCGCATTTCCCCCCGGATGGGACAGTTCTCTTCATGTACGCCTACTCCGTTAAAGCTCGTTCGACGACTTCTACATCGTCAATGCAATGCCCGTGCGATTCACCCCGAATCGATTGCGCCCAGTGTACCTCCGGCAATCTTCCGCGTCCTTTTCCGGGTGCTTCGTGCGTATCCCACCCAGCGCGCGGTCTTCTGTGAGGAGATCATGGCGCCGCTTGCAGTTACCATGTACACCCTGATGCGACCCGCCTCGAAGGAGCCTCCTATGAAACCCAATGTCTTTAGCTTGTCGGTCGTAAGTCTTGTCGTCGGAACCTGGGTCGCGGTCGCCGCCCCGGCCGCCGCATCCCAGCGGACCTTCGTCTCCGGCGAGGGCAACGATGCCAACCCGTGCAGCCTGACGGCACCTTGCCGGGGATTGCAGGCGGCGGTGAGCGCCGTGGACCCGAGCGGCGACGTAATTGTCTTGGACTCCGCCGGCTACGGAGCTATTTTTATCAGCAAGTCCGTCAGCATCATCGCGCCCACAGGTGTGTATGCCGGGATCTCCGTAAGCTCCGGGGACGGGATTTTTGTAAATGGCGGACTCAAGGTGGTGCTGCGTGGATTGACACTCAACGGGAACGGCACCGCGGGTCGAGGAATCAACTCCGGCTCCAGCGGCGCCGAGTTGCATGTGGAAAACTGCGTGATCAGCGGATTCACCGCCGAGGGGATTCTCCTTGGGTCGGGATCCCGGGCCTTTATCAAGGACAGTTTCGTGAGGGACACCGACACCGGGATCGCGATTGGTGGAGTAAGCGCCGCGATCGATAACGTCCGGGCCGAAAACAACCGGATAGGGATGCGGGTCGACCGCGGCGCAACGGCCACGATTCGGAACTCGGTGGCCGCCGGAAATTCGGACACCGGATTCTTCGCGTTCACTGGCGCCACAGCCCAATCGAGGCTGAACCTCGAAGACTCGATGGCATCGAACAACGGGACGGGGATCGAGGAGCGTTTCTCGATCGCCATGATCTCCAATTGCGTCGTCACCGGAAACACGGTCGCTGGAGTGGCCGCCATTGGGGGATTTGTCTATTCCCGCCAGAACAACACCGTGTTCGACAATCTGCTCAACGTCGATGCCTTCATTAGTCCGCTTCCGCCCGTCTGAACGCTAATGGGTGGACGCGCGCGCCGGTAGAATGCGTTGAATTCCTGCCCTGCATTCTCCCCAACATGACTGCGCTTCTTCCCTGCGTCGAACTCGAAACCGGCGCGCGTCCCGCCGCCTCGGTGATCTGGCTGC
>JBDTLY010000091.1:0-9359 GCA_039934535.1 Casimicrobiaceae bacterium
GGCGAAGTGAAGCCGCGCTACGAATCCGATCTCGCGTTCCGCATTGGCGGCAAGATCGTCGAGCGCCTGGTCGATGCCGGTGCGCGCGTGCGCAAGGGGCAGGTGCTGGCCCGGCTCGACCCCGCGGATGTCGGCCTGCAGGCGGAGTCGGCGAAGCAGCAGGTCGCAGCCGCGCAAAACGAATACGACTTCGCGAAAGCCGAGTTCGACCGTTATCAGAACCTGCTCGAGCAGAAATTCGTGAGCGCCTCGGCGCTCGACGGCAAGCGCAACACGATGAACACCAATAGGGCGAAGCTCGCGCAGGCCAAGGCGAACCTGAGCGTGACGCAGAACCAGGCGGGGTACGCGACGCTGATCGCGCCGGACGACGGCGTCATCACGGCCGTCACCGCCGAGTCGGGCCAGGTCGTCGCGGCGGCGCAGGTCGTGATGCGGCATGCGCGCGAGACCGAGCGCGAAGTCGCGATCGCCGTTCCGGAAGCGCGGATCAACGAGCTCGCGCGCGCCAGCGAGATGGCGGTGATCCTCGTCGCCGAGCCCGGCAAGCCCTATCGCGCGCAGGTGCGCGAGATTTCGCCCGTCGTCGATCCCGCCACGCGCACGTTCGCCGTGCGCGTCAAGGTCGCCGATCCCGCGCCGGCGCTGCATTGGGGCATGACGGCCAACGTGATCGTCGCCGCGGCCGGTGCGTCGACGGCGAGCCTGCTGCCAGCGACGTCGATCTACCAGACCGTCGACGGGAAGCCTGCGGTGTGGGTCTTCGATCCCGCTGCCGGCAAGGTCACGCTGCGGCCGGTGGTCATCGCCCAGTATCGCGAGGACGGCGTGGTGATCGGTTCCGGGCTGTCGGCCGGCGAGTGGGTCGTGGCAACCGGCGCCAACAAGCTGCACGAGGGTCAATTGGTTCGCCCGTACGAAGCCGTGGGCCGGCAGACGCCGTCGTCGGTGGCGACGTCGCGCAACGGCTGAGCCGAAGCGATCCACGATGATTCCGCCCGAACCCGCCGGCGGCGCGTCCGGCGCGCGGTTCAACCTTTCCGAATGGGCGCTCCACCACCGGCTGCTGGTCTTTTACCTGATCGTTGTGTTCGCGCTGGCGGGCGTGTTTTCCTACCAGCAACTGGGCCAGTCGGAGGATCCGCCGTTCACGTTCAAGGTCATGGTCGTGAAGACGAACTGGCCCGGCGCGTCGGCGCGCGACGTCGAGCAGCAAGTCACCGACCGCATCGAGCGCAGGCTGCAGGAAATGCCGCTCGAATGGGTGCGCAGCTACTCGAAGCCGGGCGAATCGCTCGTCTTCGTGTCGTTCAAGGACACGCTGCCGTCCGCGTCGATCCCGGATCTCCAGTACCAGGTCCGGAAAAAGGTCGGCGACATCAGGAACACGCTCCCCGGCGGCATCCAGGGCCCGTTCTTCAACGACGAGTTCGGCGACACCTACACCAACATCTACGCGATCACCGGCGAAGGCTTCGCGTACAAGGATCTGAAGGAGTTCGGCGACCGCGTGCGCGCCGAGCTCCTGCGCGTGCCCGGCATCGCCAAGGTCGACTTCATCGGCGAGCAGGACGAGAAGATCTACGTCGAGATGTCGAACGCGCGGCTGGCGCTGCTCGGTGTCGAGCCCGCGCAGATCGTGCAGACGCTGGCCGCGCAGAACGCGATCGCCGCCGCGGGCGTGTTCGAAACCGCCACCGACCGCATTTACCTGCGTCCCACCGGGGCGTTCGATTCGCTGGACGCGGTGCGCGACATCGCGATCCGCGCGAACAACCGCGTGATCCGGCTGGGCGACATCGCCGAGATCTCGCGCGGCTACGTCGATCCGCCGCAGCAGAAGATGCGCTGGCACGGCCGCGAGGCGCTCGGCATCGGCGTCACGATGGTGAAGGGCGGCGACGTGATCGAGCTCGGCCGCGCGCTGGACGCGAGGCTCGTGACGGTCGAGGCGGGGCTGCCCGCCGGGGTGGAGATCGGACACGTGGCGAGCATGCCGCGCGCGGTCTCGCGCTCGGTGCGCGAATTCCTTCGCTCGCTCGCGGAAGCGATCGCGATCGTGCTCGCCGTGTCGCTCGTGAGCCTGGGACTGCGCACCGGGCTCGTGGTCGCGGTGTCGATCCCGCTGGTCCTCGCGATGACGTTCGTCTTCATGAACCTCTTCGACATCGGCTTGCACAAGATCTCGCTCGGCGCGCTCATCCTGTCGCTCGGCCTCCTCGTCGACGACGCGATCATCGCGGTCGAGATGATGGCAATCAAGCTGGAGCAGGGCTTCGACCGTTTCCGGGCGGCGAGCTTCGCCTACACCAGCACCGCGTTCCCGATGCTGACCGGCACGCTCGTGACCGTCGCCGGGTTCCTGCCGATCGCCACGGCGAAGAGCGGGACCGGTGAGTACACCCGCTCGCTGTTCGAAGTGTCGGCGATCGCGCTGATCGCGTCGTGGTTCGTCGCGGTGATCGCGATTCCGTATCTCGGCTACCGGATGCTGCCCGACTTCACGAAGCCGCGTCGAGCGTCGCTTGCGGCACGGCTTTTTGCGCGGCTGCGCGGATTGCCGGAACCCGCGCCGCGCGCCGCGTCGCATGGCGACGTCGACCACGTCTACACCACACCGTTCTACCGGCGCTTCCGCGCGCTCGTCGACTGGAGCGTCGCGCACCGCTTCATCGTGATCGCCGCCACGCTTGCGGTGTTCGCGGCGGCGATGGTCGCGTTCCGCTTCGTTCCGCAGCAATTCTTCCCGTCATCGTCGCGGCCCGAGCTGATGGTCGACCTGCGGCTGCCCGAGGGAAGCTCGTTCGCGGCGACCCTTGCCGAGGCGAAGAAGATGGAGCGGATTCTCGATGCCGAAGCGGGCATCGAGAGCTACGTCGCCTACGTCGGCGTGGGAAGCCCCCGCTTCTACCTGCCGCTCGACCAGCAGCTGCAGAGCTCGAACTTCGCCCAGTTCGTGCTGGTCGCGAAGACCAACGCCGAGCGGGAGCGCCTTCGCGCGCGGCTCGTGCAGCTCTTCGACGACGATTTCCCCGCGCTGCGCGGCCGCGTGTCACGCCTCGAGAACGGCCCTCCGGTCGGTTTCCCGGTCCAGTTCCGGGTGTCCGGCGAGGATCTCGCGCGCGTGCGGGCGATCGCGCAAAGGGTGATGACGATCTTGCGCGCCGATCCCGCGGTCGCCAATGCGCAATTCGACTCCGACGAGCCGACCAAGGTGATCCGCCTTGTCGTCGACCAGAACAAGGCGCGGGTGCTGGGATTCTCGTCGCAGGACCTCGCCGTGTTCCTCAACACTTCGGTGTCGGGGCTTTCGGTGACCTACGTGCGTGAACGCGACAAGCAGATCGAGGTGCTCCTGCGCGGCGCGGACCAGGAGCGCGCGAAGTTGTCGTTCCTGAAGGACCTCGCGCTGCCTTCGCGCAGCGGCAAGGCGGTGTCCATCACGCAGATCGCCGACATCCACTACGAGCAGGAGGACGGCATCATCTGGCGTCGCGACCGCCTGCCGACGGTCACCGTCCGCGGCGACGTCGTGGGCGACGCGCAGGGGCCGGACGTCACGAAACGGATCGACCCGCGCCTCGAAGCGCTGCGCGCGGAGCTTCCTCTCGGCTATCGCATCGAGATCGGCGGCGCAATCGAAGACTCGGCGCGCGGACAGAAGTCGATCGTCGCCGGCGTCCCGCTGATGCTGCTGGCGATCGTGACGTTGCTCGTGATCCAGTTGCGGAGCTTCTCGCTGACGCTGATGGTCCTCCTGACGGCGCCGCTGGGGCTGATCGGCGTCGCGCTCGGCCTGCTTGTGTCCGGGCTGCCCTTCGGGTTCGTCGCCATGCTGGGGACGATCGCGCTCTCCGGCATCATCATGCGCAACTCGATCATCCTCGTCGACCAGATCGAGCAGGACGTCACGGCCGGACATCCGCTGTGGGAAGCGATCGTCGGCGCCACGACGCGCCGCTTCCGGCCGATCGTGCTGACGGCCGCCGCGGCCGTTCTGGGCATGATTCCGCTGGTGCGGAGCGCCTTTTTCGGTCCGATGGCGGTCGCCATGATGGGCGGCATTCTCGTGGCGACGGTGCTGACGCTCGTCTTCCTGCCGGCGCTCTATGCCGCGTGGTTCCGCGTGCGGCGGCCCGCGGGGTAAAATGATCGTTTTGCCGACCCGCCCGCCCTCATGACGCTCAGCACGACTGCCGAAATCATCGCCGACCTCAAGGCCGGCCGCATGATCGTCCTGGTCGACGAGGAGGACCGCGAGAACGAGGGCGACCTCGTGTTCGCCGCCGATTTCGTCACGCCGGACAAGATCAACTTCCTGGCGAAGCACGGCCGCGGCCTCATCTGCATGCCGATCACCGCCGAGCACGCCGAACGCTTGCGCCTGCCGCCAATGACGTCGCATAACCGCTCGGTGCATGGCACCAACTTCACGGTGTCGATCGAGGCCGCCGAAGGCATCAGCACCGGCATTTCCGCCGCCGACCGCGCGCGCACGGTCGCCGTTGCCGCGCGTCCCGACGCCCGCCCCGAGGACATCGTGCAGCCGGGACACGTGTTCCCGCTGATCGCGCAGCCGGGCGGCGTGCTGTCGCGTGCCGGCCATACGGAGGCCTGCTGCGACCTGACGCGGCTCGCGGGTCTCAACCCGTCGGCGGTGCTGTGCGAAATCATGAACGACGACGGCACGATGGCGCGTTTGCCCGACCTCATCCCGTTCGCGCAGTCGCATGGGCTCAAGGTCGGCACGATCGCCGACCTGATCCACTATCGCAGCCGCACCGAGCGTCTGGTCGAGCGGATCGCCGAGCGTCCGCTCACGACCGAGCATGGCGCCTTCCGCCTCGTCGTCTACCGCGACAAGCTGACCGACGCGACTCACCTGGCGCTCGTCCGCGGGCCGCTGTCGCCGGATACCGAGACGCTCGTGCGCGTGCACGAGCCGTTGTCGGTGATGGACCTTCTCGACACCGCCAGCACGTCGCATTCGTGGACGATTCCGGCAGCGCTAGCCGCCGTCGCGGACGCCGGCCGCGGCGTGGTCGTTCTGCTGCACCGGCCGGAGAGCGCGCAGGAGCTGCGCCACCGCGCCGTGGCCGCCGAAGCTGCGGTCTCGCCGAAAATGGATCTGCGCAACTACGGGATCGGCGCGCAGATCCTGCGCGACCTCAACGTCGGCCGGATGCGCCTCATGGCGAAGCCGCGCAAGATGCCGAGCATGACCGGCTTCGACCTCGAAGTGACGGGATACATCGAGCAACCCGCGCAGCGAAAGGCGTCGTAACCCTCATGTCCGACCTGATGCGCATTTCACCGAACACTTCCGGCGACGGCCGTCGCGTCGGCGTCGTCGTGTCACGCTTCAACGGCGCGATCGGCGACAAGCTGCTGGCGGGGGCGTTGCGCGCGCTGGCGGAAGCCGGCGTCGTGGAGCGCGACACGGTGGTCGTTTCGGTGCCGGGCGCGCTCGAGTCGCCGCTGGCGCTGCAGCGGCTCGCGCAAGCGGGTGACTTCGATGCGCTGGTGGCGCTCGGCGCCGTGATCCGCGGCGAGACCTACCATTTCGAGATCGTCGCCAACGAGTCGGCGGCGGGGGTGGCCGGCGTGCAGCTCGAGTTCGGCATTCCGATCGGCAACGGCATCCTCACGACGGACACGGAAGCGCAGGCACTCGCGCGTGCCGACACGAAAGGCTTCGAGGCGGCGCAGGCGGCGCTCGAGCTCGCGAACTTGCTGGATGCGATCGATGATCTCTAGCCGCCACGGCGGGTGGCGGTGAGGACCAATCCGCGCCGTCGCGCCCGCGAGTTCGCGCTGCAGGGCCTCTACCAGCGGCAACTTTCGGGCAACGCCGTTCCCGCGATCCGCGCGCAGCTCGCCGACGCCAGCGGCTTCGCGCTGGCCGATCAGGCGTACTTCGACGAGCTGTGGGCGGGCGTCACTGGCGACGAGCCGGCGCTCGTCCTGCGCATGGCGCCGTGGCTCAACCGCGCGGCCGAAGGGCTCTCGCCCATCGAGCGCGCGATCCTCGTCATCGGCACCTGGGAATTGCAGCACCGCCTCGAAATTCCGTATCGCGTGGTGATCAACGAAGCCGTCGAGCTCGCGAAATCCTACGGCGGGACCGACGGCCACAAATTCGTCAACGGTGTGCTGGACAAGGTCGCCGCCGACTTGCGTGCCGACGAGATTCGGGCGCTCGCCGCCGAACGCGCCGCCGGTGCTGCGGGCTGACCTGCGCCTGGCGGCATCGCCGCGCGCGCTCATGTCAGGCTCTACAATGCCCGCGTGAACGAATTCGAGCTGATCGAACGCTTTTTCGCGCGGCCGCCGCGCTCGACGTCCGTCGCGCTCGGGGTCGGTGACGATGCGGCGCTGCTCATGCCATCCGCCGGCTGCGAACTCGCGGTCTCGGTCGACATGCTGGTCGAGGGCCGGCATTTTTTCGCCGGAGCGGATCCCGAACGGCTCGGCCACAAGGCGCTGGCGGTGAATCTCTCCGACATGGCCGCGATGGGCGCGACGCCGCGGTGGGCGCTCCTGGCGGGCGCATTGCCGGACAACGATGCTGCGTGGCTCGGGACGTTCGCGCGCGGCTTTTTCGCGCTCGCCGACGCGCATGGCGTCGATCTCGTCGGCGGCGACACGACGCGCGGGCCACGCAACCTGTGTGTGACGATCCTCGGCGAAGTGCCTGTGGGACGGGCGCTGCGGCGCGACGGCGCGCGGCCGGGCGACGACATCTACGTGTCCGGAGCCCTCGGCGATGCGGCGCTTGCGGTGGCGGTGCAGGGAGGCCGCAGTTCGCTTGCCGCCGATGCGCTTGCCGCCGCGCGCCGCCGTCTCGAGATGCCGCAGCCGCGGAATGCGCTCGGCATTGCGCTGCGGGGCGTGGCGACCGCGGCGATCGACGTGTCGGATGGGCTCACCGGCGATCTCGGCCACATCCTCGCGCGGTCCGAGGTCGGCGCCGTCGTCGACCTTGGCGCCCTCCCGCATTCGGCTGCGCTCGCGGCGAAGCTTGCGGGCGCCGAACGCGCGCTCGGGCTCGATTGCCTGCTCGCCGGCGGCGACGATTACGAGCTCCTGTTCACGGCCGCGCCGGCGGCCGCGATGCGCATCGAGGAAATTGCGAAAGAACTCGCGCTTCCACTGACGAGGATCGGCGCGATCACTGAAACGCGCGATCTCGTTGTCAAGGACGAGCGCGGTTCGGCGCTGGCGACGCTGCCGCGCGCGTACGATCATTTTGCCGTCGCCGATCGATGAAAGCGAAGCCGCCGCCGCTGCGCTTTCTGTTCAGCCACCCGGCGCACTTCATCGCGCTGGGCTTCGGTGCGGGGCTCGCCCCCGTCGCGCCGGGAACGTTCGGGACGCTCGTCGCGATTCCAGTGGCCATGGCGCTGCGCGCGAATGTGCCGGACCCGTACTTCCTCGCGGCGATCCTCGTGTTCGCTTTGATCGGGGTCTGGGCATGCGGCGTCACCGGGCGCGACCTCGGCGTGCCCGATCACGGATCGATCGTCTGGGACGAGGTCGTCGCATTCCTGCTCGTGCTGTATTTCGTCGGCGACGACGCGTTTCGGGTCGCCATCGCCTTCCTGCTCTTCCGCCTTTTCGACATTTTCAAGCCGCCGCCGATCCGGCAGCTCGACCGCGCGATGAAGAACGGAACCGGCGTGATGCTGGACGACCTGCTCGCGGCCGGCTACACGCTGCTCGTGTTCGCGCTGTGGCAGCGACTTGTCTGATGATAGACGCAAGCACCATCGACGCGCGGCGGATCGAGGAGGCCGGTCTCAACGCGATGCAGACGCAGCGGCAGCTCTTCTACGACGGCTGGCTGCTGAAGCTGTCGGCCGGAAAGGCGAAGCGCGCGCGAAGCGTCAACGCGTTTTTCGGCTCGACGCTGCCGCTGGCGCGCAAGATCGAACATTGCGAGAAGATCTACGCGCAGCACGGGCTGGCGCCGCTCTTCCGGATGACACCGTTCAATTGTCCCGCCGATCTCGAACACGCGCTCGCTGCGCGCGGCTACGTTGCCTTCGAAACCACGCTGGTCCAGGCGATGGAACTGGACGAGGCGCCGGCGATTCCCGCCGCGGCCGACGACGTCGAGATCGCGGCGTTGGGGGCGGCGGCGTTTGTGGAGGCGGTCGGCGCGCTGCGGGGTTCCACGACCGGGCAGCGCGAGGCGCATCGAGAGCGCCTCGAGAATTCACCGCTCGACAAGCGCAGCGTCGCGGTCAGTGCCGGCGGGCGTGTCGTTTGCACCGCGCAGGTCGCCGTCGAGGGCGGGCTCGTCGGCGTGTACGACGTGGTCACCGCGGAAGATGCGCGCGGGAAGGGTTACGCCACGTTCGCGTGCGCATCGCTGCTTTCGTGGGCGTGGCAGCATGGCGCGAACGTGGCCTATCTGCAGGTCAGCGCCGACAACGCGCCGGCGATCGCGATCTACCGCAGATTCGGTTTCGAGACGATGTACACCTATCATTATCGAGGTCCACCCGGCGAGTGTGAATGAGAGTGAGCGAGTCGGGCGAGCGCAAGCGAGCCAAGGCCCGAAGGGCGCGTCGCCGAGCGAGCGACCCGCGCCTGACCCCCGGGCATATCGAATCTCATGAATCGTCCGGAGGGCGCGAATGACCGAGATATTTCAGCTTGCAACGGAGCTCGGACGCGCACTCACGACCCGCGGTTGGACCGCCGCGACCGCCGAGTCCTGCACCGGCGGGCTCGTCGCCAGCGCGATCACGGACATTGCCGGCAGCTCGGGCTGGTTCGACCGCGGCTTCGTCACTTATTCGAACGAGGCCAAGGTCGAGCTCCTGGGC
Source organism: Casimicrobiaceae bacterium (assembly GCA_039934535.1). Lineage (GTDB taxonomy): Bacteria > Pseudomonadota > Gammaproteobacteria > Burkholderiales > Casimicrobiaceae > CAIWHR01. The sequence goes on from JBDTLY010000091.1 coordinate 8,835, forward strand.
GTTCGCGCCGAAACGCTCGCCCGTCACGGCGCCGTCAGCGAGGCAACGGCGCGCGAGATGGTCGCCGGGGCGTTCGACCGCAGTCGCGCGGACATCGCCGTGGCGGTCACAGGCATTGCGGGGCCCGGCGGCGGGACCGTGGAAAAGCCGGTCGGACTCGTCTGGCTCGCCTGGGGCGTACGCGGCGGCCCGGTGGAAGCCATCTCCCGCCAGTTTCCGGGAGACCGGGCGGCGGTCAGGGAAGCGTCGGTCGCAATCGCGCTCGGGGGCCTTTTAGACCGGACAAAGCCCCGCTGAGATAGGCCGTTTGGGGGCTTGCATCGAACGATCGTTCTATGCCATGATGCCTCCACGTAAAGCCCGCCTTCCCGGTCATCAGGCCGCCGGGCGATACTCCGGAGATCACTGACATGCCCCTCGACTCCCCCATGGACGACCAGAAAAACAAGGCGCTCGCCGCCGCCCTCGCGCAGATCGAAAAGCAGTTCGGCAAGGGCTCGATCATGAAAATGGGCGACGCCCAGA